>JANQRO010000395.1 GCA_028284525.1 Myxococcota bacterium
GTGCGGCGCGCGCCGATGTCGCCGCGTCGCGGATCCTTTTCGCGAGGGAGGGGGCGAGGGTGTCGAGGAGGCGTCGGCGCTCCTCGCGGTCGGGTCGAAGCCAGAGCGCGAGGCTGTCGACCCGGCCGAAGAGGGGGTCGGCGGAGAAGGCCTCGGTGATGCGTCGCGCGGTCTCCAGATCCGCGGCCGGGACCACCCACGGACCGGGCTCGACGCCGGTGACCCGGTGGATGCGTCTCGCCGTCTCGACGGCGTCGATGTCCCGGGAGAAGACGCGTTCGAGGTTGGTCTCGTAACGCAGCGCGGGAAGCTGGAGGCCGCTCCACACCAGGAGCGGGAGGGCCCCGGTCCACACCCAGCCGGGTCTCCCCGCTGCGGCGCCGGCGATCCGCCCCAGCCCCGACCGGGCCCGGGGTGGCGTCGCTCGCCGTGTTGCGCCCGAGCGACGCTCGATCCAGATCCACTGGGCCGGCAGCATCGCGAGCAGAAAGCCCGTACACAGGAGCACCCCGACCCCCCCCGCGAGACCGAGCCGGCGGAACACCGGGTCGGGCGCGAAGGCGAGGATCAGGAACGCGCCGGCGGTGGTGACGGCGCCGGCGACGACGCCGCGCCCCGTGCCGCGGATCGCGCGGTGGAGGCTCGTCTCGACGTCGAGCCCGGTCCCGCGTTCTTCCCGAACGCGCAACAACAGGTGGATGGCGACGTCCACCCCGAGACCGAAGACGATCACGCCGAAGACCGACTCCATCAGGGTGAGTCGCCCTTCGAGGACGCCGAGAATCGCGAGCGTGCACCCGACACTCGCGAGCATCGGCACCGCGATGCTCGCGAGTACGAGTACGCGTCGCTCCACCCCGTAGAGGAGGGCGAGGACGAGCAGCAGCGACAAGGGCCCCAGGACGCGCAATCGCTCGAGGGTGGCCTCCCGCTCCTGGGTCACGACCGCCGGCATGCCCGCGAAGCGGGCCCTCACCCCGAGCGGGTCCAGCGCCTCCTCGGCGACGCGGCGGATCGTCGGGAAGTCGTCGGCGTCGAGCGCCAGCTCGAAGGCGTCCCGCGCCATCACCACGGTGACCAGCCGGGTGCCCGCGGGTGGATCGGGAACGAGACGCTCCCCCGCCTCGCGCAGCGAGCGCATGAACGCCGCACTGGCGTCGGCCTCGGGCGGGCGCTCGCCGAGTGCCACCCACGCGTCGAAGAGCGCGCGGTCGACGATCCACGGCGCGCGGACGAGGACCTCCTCGCGGCGCGGTGGCACCCGCACGCTTCGCACCTCGTCCATGCCGTCGAGGGCGAGCTGGAGCTCGACGACGGCTTCGTCGAGACGCTCCTCGGGCCCCTCGAGAAGGGTCGGGAGCAGACCGCCCAGGCCGTAGCGCTCGGACGCCTCGAAGTAACGGGCGACTTCCGGGTGGTCGCGGTGCATCACCCCCGCGAAGCTCAGGTCGAGGGGGAGCGTCGTCGCGTAGAGCCCCGCCAGGGCGGTGAGCGCGCAGGCGGCGAGGACGCGTCCCGGCCCCGCGATCGCCGCGCGGGCCACGCGGTCGAGGACCCGTTCGACCCGGTCGCCCCCGCGCGGCGCCCTCACCCGTCGAGCACCCGGTCGAGATCGCCCTGCGCTTCGAGACACGCGTGTCTCCCGAGGCCGTCGAAGACGACGGCGCCGTCGTCGAGCCGGACGAGCCGCACCTGCACGTCGGAGGTCATCGTCTCGGCGACGCGTTCGATCATCTGCCGCTCGTAGGGCGCGTGGAGCAGGGCGCCCTCGCGTTTCGCCGCCTCGACCAGGAGCCGATGGCGCCGGTTGCGGATGCGGAGTCGCAGATGGGTGTCGCTCATGTCGAGGCTCTCGAGGACGCTCCCCGTATAAGTGGTGAAGCGGTGGAGCTCGCCGGCGTGGAGGAAGCCGATGATGAACCCGCGAAACGCTCCCGTGAGCCAGGGGATCGTCGCCACGGCGGCGCTGAGACAGGTGCCCGGCGCGGCGAAATGGTTGCTGTGGGTCCACACGTAGCCCGCCGGGAAGCTCCGACCCCAGTCCTTCTCCACATAGCCGCGGCCGTCGTCGTAGCTCGAGTGGACACCGTCGACCTCGAGATGACCCTCGAGGGCGTGGTCCAGGCTCAGGATGCCGTGGTTGCACTGCATGAAGGGGACGAAGCTGTAGGGACCCATGATGCCGGGAGAGAGCGCGGTGACCGGCCACGGGTGCCAGGGCCCGAAGCGCAGCGCGCCGCGCACCCGCTGGCCTGCGGGCGAGGCGTCTCCGCCCAGCTCGAGGGCGATCCCGTCCGTCGCGAAACGGTTGCCGTCGATCGTGACCTCGAAGCGCTCCCGCGAGGCCGCAAAGCGCTCGAGGGGGAAGCGGTGGTAGACCGCGCGTCCCCGCCGCCCGTCGAGCACCTGGATGAACGCGTGACGATCGTCCCCGAGAAAGACACCCGGGATGAACGCGTAGGGCTGCACGCCCGCCGCGTCGACGACCTTCAGGTACCAGCCCTCGAACTCGCCCCGACCGCGCGCGAGACGGTGGTGGTAGTGGAAGACCTCGGGACGCCAGACGTTGCGGAGACGATGCAGCACGAGCGGGTAACGCGTCTACACGGGTGCCGACACCGATGACCGCGTCCGGCTACGGATTCCGGAAGGGCACCGCGGTGAGGCCCGGCTGGACGTTGGTCCCGTTGCGCTCGTTGAAGACTTTGATCTGCTCGTTCGTCACCGCCGCCGATTGGGGCTCGATGCTCTTGAAGGTCGTCTCGCTCAACAGGTCGGCGAGGATCGCCATCGAATCCGGGGGCTGCTTCGCCCGCTGCGCCGGCGCGGGGAAGCCCTCGTGGTTGGGCACCGCCATCCGGGTGCGGATCGTCTCTTTCGTGACGTTCCACACCATGAAGTCCTGGGCCAGGTCGAGGGGCCCGGCATAGGTCTTGCGGATGTCGTCGTAGACGGCGAGGGCGGTGTCGTTGTCGTTCTGGAAGTGGTAACAGACCGCGAGCCGCGGCTCGGTGAGCGACATGATCTTGCCAAAGGCCTGGGCCGACGTGTGCCCCTGGGTGCCGACGAAGATCGCCTCGGACGCGGTCATGCCGAGCTTCGACATCATCATGCGGGGCGGCAGGAAGCATTCGTGGATCGAGAGATCCACACCCTTCGCGTGGTCACGCCACCCCGTCGTCGGCAGCGTGTCGCTCGAGAACGCGAAGCGCAGCCCCTTCCACTCGAGCAGGAAGCTCACCGTCTGCTCGCCGTGTACCGCGGGCAGGGTGCGGACCACGACGCCGTTCTCGTCGAAGATCACCTGGTTCACCGCGGTCCAGTCGAACTCGTTCACCTCGAGCTGGAGACCGCGCGGGTCGACCACGGCGCCGCGGGTCGCCGACTCCCAGGCCCACATCGCCTCCATGTGGGCCACCCACGCCTTGGTGCCCCAGTCCGGCCGGACCCCGGCGGGTCCCCACACCCGCAACGGGCGCAGCCGGTTGTTCACGGGCCCCGTCATGTAGAAGGCCGGGAAGTCGCCGGCGTGGTCGAGGTGGAGGTGGCCGAGGAAGACCTTGTCGAGCTGGTCGAGGGGAATCCCCAGGGCCGAAATCCGCTCGTAGGAGCCCTCGCCCAGATCGAAGATGAACTTGTCGCCGTTGCCGAGCTCGACCAGAAAACAGGCGGCCGCCTGCTTGAGCCGCGGAGTCGGCATCCCGGTGCCACAGGCGACGACGCGCATCTCGTCCGGCGCGAGGGTTTCGGTACCCGGGTAGTAGACCTCGTGGTTCGGGAAGGGACCGGTCCGCGACCACTCGCGCCCATCCTGTGCCCGGGCCTCGCGGAGGCGGAGGTCGACGTCCACGAGCAGCGCGGCGCCCGCGACGAGGGCGGCGCCCAGGGCGACGAAGAAGGTCGGTCTCGCGATCACGGTCTGGACTCCTCGGGCGTGCAGGTCTGGCAACGGTAACACTCGCGAACGCGTCGCCGGGGTCCCGCTCGCGACGCATCCCAGGGCCGACGCGAGCTCCCGGTGCGCGATATCGTCCCCGGATCCCCCGTGTCGCGGAGTCCGCCTTGCCCACTTCCTACGAGCTCATCTACTGGCCCCGTATTCCCGGTCGCGGCGAATTCGTCCGACTCGTCCTCGAGGAGGCGGCGGCGCCCTACCGCGACGTCGGCCAGCTCGCCGAAGGGGAGGGCGGCGGAACCGCGGCGGTGATGGCGTACTGGGAGGGCAAGCACGAGGGCCACCCCGTCTTTGCGCCACCCGTCCTGCGACAGGACGAGCACGTCCTGTCCCAGACCGCAGCCATCTGCGACTTCCTCGGCGCCCGCCACGATCTCTCCCCCCGCGACGACCTGGCGCGTTCCCAGGCGCTGGCGCTCCAGCTCACGATCGGAGATCTGCTGGTCGAGGCCCACGACACCCACCACCCGATCAGCGCCTGGCTCTACTACGAGGATCAGCGGGAGGAGGCCCGGCGTCGCGCACCCCACTTCGTGAGCGAACGGATCCCCCGCTATCTGCAGTACTTCGAGCGCGTGCTCCGACACAACGGTGGCGAGGTGCTGACCGGCGAAGGCCTCTCCCACGCCGACCTCGGGCTCTTCCAGGCGGTGGAAGGCCTCGCCTACGCCTTTCCCCGTGGCTTCGCCAAGGCGAGCGCGGCGACACCCGGGGTGCTCGCCTTGTGCGAGCGCGTGCGGGAACGCCCACGCATCGCCGAGTTCCTGACCTCCGAGCGCAGGACGCCCTTCAACGAGGAGGGCATCTTCCGTCGCTACCCCGAGCTCGACGCGGGGTGAGCGACCACCGGGGCGCGCCACCGCGCTCCCGGCCGGTGGCACGATTGTTTCGCTTTTTGTCATGGTGCCGCGTCCCGGCGCGAGGAATCCTGGCGAATCGTTCGACGGGAGATCGGGGCCGCGGTCGAGCGGCCCGTGGAGGAAGGGATGAGCGAGGAAGCGGAACGGGCCGCCGTCTCGGTGCTGGGTCTCGGGTACATGGGAAGCGCTCTGGCCCGGGCGTTGCTGGACCACGGTCACAGCGTCACGGTGTGGAACCGCACGGCGAGCAAGGCCCAACCCCTCGCGGAGGTCGGGGCAGCGGTGGCGTCTTCCGCCGCCGACGCGGTCGCGGCGAGCGACGTGGTCGTCGCGTGCGTCACCGACTACCACACGAGCGACGCGATACTCCGCACCGACGAGGCCGCCGCGCAGCTCCGGGGCAAGACCCTGATCCAGCTCACCACCGGCACGCCCCAGGACGCGCGGGACGGCTCCGCGTGGGCCGACCAGCACGGCGTGATCTACCTCGACGGGGCGATCATGGAATCGCCCCACGGCGTCGGCACCCCGGATGGGACCTTCCTCTATTCGGGCTCGCGCGAGGTCTTCGAGCGCAACGAGCCCCTGCTGCGGTGTCTCGGCGGAAACGCGCTCTACCTGGGAGTGGCCCCGGGCCACGCGTCCGCGATGGAGTGCAGTCTCCTCTCGTTCCTCTACTCCTCGTGGATCGGATTCCTGCACGGCGCGGCGCTGGGAGAGTCCGAAGGGATTTCCGTCGAGAGTTTCCTCGAATCGGCACTCCCCATCTTGTCGTCGCTGATGACCCCCCTCGTCCAGAGCAGCGCGGAGATGGCCGGAACCCGGAGCTACGGCAGCACCGTCGCTCGGCTCGACGCCAACGCCGCCGCCCTCGAACACATCGTCCGGTTCTGTGACGAGAGCGGCGTGGATCCCACCCTCCCGAAGGGGCTGGTGGCGTCGCTCAAGCGAGCGTCCGCGGCGGGGCACGGCGAGGAGGATCTGGCCGCCGTGTTCGAGGTGCTCCGCGCGCGAGACGGTGCGTAGCCGCGTCGCGCCGGGCGCGGGTGACGGCGCCCCTCTCGCTCGTCGTCCGTCTCGCAGCGACCCGACGCTCAGGCGAAGACGCGTCGGAGCGCGTCGGCCGCTTCCTCCAGGGCCTCCCGTCCGGCGTCGAAGCCCAGCGCCGACACCGCGAAGCCGTGGATCATGCCCAGGAAGCGGTGGGTCGTGACGGCGACGCCCGCGGCGACGAGGCGCCGCCCGTAGGCCTCGCCGTCGTCGCGCAGCGGGTCGAACTCGGCGGTGATGATGTGCGCCGGGGCCACCCCGGCCAGAGACGGGGCGAGCAGCGGTGAGGCCCGCGGGTCGCGCGCGTCTCCGTCGCGCTGCAGGTAGAGGTCGCGGTACCACTCCATCGACCTGCGCTCGAGGAAGTAGCCCTCCGCATTCTCGTCGATCGAGGGCTGGGAGAAGGTGAAGTCGGTCGCGGGGTAGATGAGGAGCTGTGCGCGGAGCGGCAGACCCTGGTCGCGGGCCCACAGCGCACCGGCCGCCGCCAGATTGCCGCCGGCGCTGTCGCCGCCCACCGCGATGCGCGCCGGGTCGACCCCGAGCGCGTCGGCGTTGCGGAACACGTGGGC
>JANQRO010000438.1 GCA_028284525.1 Myxococcota bacterium
GCCCCAACGCGAGGGCGAGACCGACCGCCGCCCCGACTCTCGCGACCCGGCGCGGCGTTGTGCTCGCGACCGCGACGGCACCGATCGCGACCCCCTCCGCCTCGACCGCATAGACATGGACCGGCTCCGCGATGTTCTTGAAGCGGTGGGCGCCGCAGTCTCGGAAGCCCAACGGGAGCTTGTTCTTCACCTCCTCGTACACCTTGTCGGAGACACAGATTCCACCCGGTGTCGCAAGCCCCTCGATCCGGGAGGCGATGTTCACGCCATCGCCAAAGATGTCATCACCTTCGACGATGACGTCGCCCAGGTTGATCCCCACGCGGAAGACGAGCCGCTCCTTCGGGCTGAGCTCCCCGTTCGCTTCGCCGAGCGCTCGCTGCGCGTCGACGGCGGCGGCCAGCGCCTGGACAACGCTCGGGAAGTCGGCGAGCACGCTGTCGCCGGCGGTGCCCACCACCCGACCCTGGTGCGCCGCGACCGCGTCCTCGACGATGCCGCGGTGGGCCATCAAGCGTTGGTGGGTCCCCGTTTCGTCGGTGCCCATCAAGCGGCTGAAGCCGGCGACGTCGGCGCTCAGCACCGCGGTGAGCTTGCGCTCGGGATTCGCCTCGCCGGGCGGGTTCGGGTCGCGGTCCGGCACGGCATTCGCCTCGCTCGTTCGCCGGCGCGTCGCGGAGATTGACGGCCTTGGGCGCCTCCGCGACGCTGCTCGAGTATACCGGGATCGGGATGTCCCGTCGGAGCCCGGCGTCTCGTCCGTCCGGCTCCAGCCGCGTGGAGGAACGACGATGCAGCGCTCGGCAGGAACGCTCCGCGGGGGTGGCGGCGTCGCGTCCGCACTCCTGTGCGTCGTGGCATGCACGCCGGGCCAGCCGATCAACAAGGACGGGGACGATATCGCGATCCTCGGCTACGACGCCGTCGCATACTTCACGGAGGGCCAAGCGGTAGAGGGGAGCGCCGAGTTCGAGCACCCGTGGCAGGGGGCGCGCTGGCGGTTCTCGAGCGAAACCCACCGCGATCTCTTTGCAGGGGAGCCCACTCGCTACGCGCCCCAGTACGGTGGGAACTGCGCGGGAGCGATGGCGCGAGGCCGGGTGGCGCGGGTCGACCCGGAGGCCTGGGCCATCGTCGATGGGAAGCTCTATCTCAACTACGACACACGCTACCGCGACGAGTTCGTCGAAGACGCGACCGATCAGATCGCCCGCGCCGACGCCGAGTGGGAGGCTCGCGGGCGCGCGCAGGAGTAGGCCCAGTCTCGAGGCTTCGGCCGGCCAGTGCAGTGGTGGCCGCGTCAAGGGCGATTCCGAGTCCGACGCGCTCGCGAGCCACCACTGAGGTTCACCGCGAGGAGCGCAGCGGGGACGACGACCACCGCCAGCGCACCCCCGACCAGGAGCCCTGCGGCGAGGGCGCGGCGGCCCCGCAACGGGCGGCTCACCCCCTCGTAGATCGGATAGGCGGCAACCGCGAGGATGACGCCCTACGCGATCGGCCGCAGGAAAGGACGTGCGATCTGAAAACACCAGGTTGCGATGAGCGCCACCAATCCCAGCCGCAGGCTGATCTCGAGCGCGCGTCGAAGCGATGCGTGGTCTTCAGCGGACGGCATGGGGACTCCTCCTCCGATCGGCGCGTCTCGGCCGGTGATTTCGGTCAGCAGACCGCCCCGTCCGCCCCGATCCGGTACACGGCGGTATTGGCCTGGCGGGTCGTGCCGTGGATGTTGGCCGGGTCGATGCAGTTGCCCACCTGGTAGATCTCCTCGGCGCAGCCCTGCCAGTGGTGGATCTGGTCGAGGTCGACCTGGAAGCCGGTGGCGATCACCACGCAGTGACCGGGGACGAGCTCGTCCTCTCCCTCGGCGTTTTCGATGATGACGCCCGCGTCGGTGACTTCGCGGTAGCGAACGCTGTCGCGGATCACGACGCCCATCTTGTCGAGGAGCTCGAAGAGCGAGTTCCGCGTAAAGAAGCCCACCGTGCCGCCCACGTGGTCGCGGTCGTAGTGCGTGAGGATGGTGACCTTCGCGCCGGTACCGGCGATGTGCTGTGCGATGTCGCAGCCCATGAAGCCGCCGCCGATCACGATGCTGTCGCGGATCTCCGCGTTGTGGGTGAGCAGATCCATGGTGGTGATGACGTTGGGGTGGTCGAGGCCCTCGAGCCCCTTGGGCAGGTTCGACTCCTCCCCGTGACCGGTTGCGACCACCAGCGCGTCCGCGCCGAGGGAGCGCACCAGCTCGGGCGTGGCCTCGGTGCCGGTCATCACCTCGATCGGGAGGCGCTCCATCTCGCGCACGTACCACTGGAAGAGCTTGTTGAGATCTTCCTTGGTGGGGATCACGCAGGCGGGGATCAGGAGACCGCCGAGCTCGTCGTTCTTTTCGATCAGGGTCACGTCGTGGCCGCGGTAGTAGGCGGTGCGCGCGGCCTCCATGCCGGCGGCGCCGCCGCCGGCGACCACGACCTTCTTGCGCGCCCGGGCCGGCTTGAGCTGGTACATGCTCTCGCGGCCCTCGAGAAAGTTCACCCGGCAACGCATCGGGGTGCCCGGAAGGATCGTGTCGAGACAGTCGTTGCAGCGGATGCAGGGCCGGATCTCTTCGGGCTTGCCGGCGGCGGCCTTCTTGGGCCAGTCGGGGTCGGCGGTGATGGCGCGACAGAGCGCGACGAGGTCGGCTTTGCCCTCGGCGAGGATCTTCTCGGCCTGGTCGGGCTCGTTGATCGCGCCCACCGCGATCACCGGGATGTCCACCTCCTTCTTCACCGCCTCGGCCAGGTGGACGAGGTTGCCGTAGGGGAAGTGGGTGGGGGCCACGGTGTGCTCCCAGACCTCGCCGGTCCCGGCAGAGACGTCGAGGGCGTCGACCCCGGCCTCCTCGAGCCACTTGGCGAACTGGATCGACTCCTCGAGGGTGACCCCGTCCTCCACGTAGTCGACGGCGCTGAAGCGGTAGATCAGGGGGAAGCGGCTCCCCACCTTCTCGCGCGTGCGGCGCACGATCTCGAGGCCGAAGCGGGCGCGGTTCGCGAGAGAGCCTCCCCATTCGTCGGTGCGATGGTTGGCCTCGCGGGAGAGAAACTCGGCCGGGAGGTAGCCGTGGGCGCCGTGGTACTGGATGCAATCGAAGCCGGCACGCATCGCACGGTCGACGGCGTCGGCGAAAGACTGGATGATGCGCTCGATCTCGTCGCGCTCCAGGGCCCGGGGTTGTACGCGGAAGTAGCCGTCCTGCCGCGGAGAGGGCGCCACCGGGATCTTCTCCTGGACGAGACACTGACGACCCGCGTGGATCAGCTGGATCCCTGCTTTGGCGCCGTTCATCTTGATGGTCTCGGCCAGGCTCCAGAGGCCGCCGAGGGCGTATTCGGAATCGAGGGTGGGCTCGCCGTACTGGAGACGCGAGTGCACGTCGACCGACGACGCCTCCACCATGCACAGGCCGCACCCGCCCGCGGCCTCGACGGCGTAGTGGTCGAGCAGGAGCTGGGTCACCGTGCCATCCATCGGGGACGCGTAGAGCGTGGTGTTGGGAGCGCGCACGATCCGGTTCTTCAACCACATCGAGCCGATCCGGGTCGGTTGGAAGAGCTTCTCGTAGTGCACGGCGGACTCCGGGGTGCTCGCGGCGGCGGTTCAGATCCGGATGCGGCTGTTCTTCGGGTCGTACATCGGGGCGAGCGAGGCCCTCGCCGCGTAGCGGCGGTCTTCCACTTCGATCTCGAAGCGGCCGCTCTCGACGAAGACGCGGTCGACCTGGCCGCCCTCGGCACGCACGTAGCCCAAGGCCATCGCGCCACCGAGGGTGTGGCCGTAGGCCGCGGAGGTCGTGGCGCCCACCATGACGCCGTCCCGCAGGATCGGCTCGTTGTGGTAGAGCTGGGGCTCCGGGTCCTCCAGGAGGAACTGGACGAGACGTCGCTCGTAGGGCCCGGCGTCCCGCTTCTTGAGGAGCGCGTCGCGGCCGAGGAAGCCCCTCGCTTTGTCCCAGGCGCAGGTGAAGGCCAGTCCCGACTCGAGGGGAGTGTCCTCCGGCCCGACGTCGTGGGCCCACTCCCGGTAGCCCTTCTCGATCCGCAGGGTGTTGAGCGCGTGATAGCCGCAGTGACGCAGGTCGAAGGCACGCCCCTGCTCGACGAGCGCGTCGTAGACAGGTAGGGCGAACTCGGTGGGGATGTAGAGCTCGAAGCCCAGCTCCCCGCTGTAGGAGACCCGCATCGCCAGCAGACGCTGGTAGCCCACCTCAAGCTCGCGCACGGCGCCGAAGGGAAAGGCCTCGTTGTCGAGCGCGTCGGCGCAGAGCGTCTGCAGGAGCTCGCGGGAGCGCGGCCCCTGGAGGTTCAGCATCGCGTAGGCACCGGTCAGGTCGGTGACGACCGCGCGCTCGGGCAGGTGGCGCCGCAGCCACGCCTCGACGTGGGTGTGGGTGAAGGCCGGGGTGACGACGAGGAACTGCTGCTCGGCGAGCCGCGAGACCGTGACGTCGGCCTCGATCCCGCCGCGCTCGTTCAGGAACTGGGTGTAGACGAGCTCGCCCACCGGCATCGCGAGGTCGGCGGTCGCGAGCGGGTTGAGGTCGGTCTCGACGCTCGGGCCCTGGACCAGGAGCTTCGAGAACGAGGTCTGCTCGAAGACCCCCACGCCCTCGCGCACCGCGCGGTGTTCCTCGGCGCTGCGCTGGAACCAGTTGGGCCGACCCCAGCCGTACTCGTAGACCGCGGGCTCTCCGGCCTTGGCGTACCAGTTCGGGCGCTCCCAGCCGGCGGACTCACCGAAACAGGCGCCCGCGGCGGCCACCCGGTCGTGGAGGATCGACCGCTTCACGCCGCGTCCGGTCTCCCACTGCCGCGCCGGCCAGTGGTGCTGGTAGGCGATCCCCAGCGACTCGACGATCCGGTCCTCGAGATAGCGGGCGTTGTTGTGAAAGGGTCGGGTGCGTTGGAGGTTCACGTCCCACACGTCCATGGGCGGGTGCCCGTCGACGATCCAGTGGGACATCACGAAGCCGACGCCACCGCCGGAGAGGATGCCCAGCGAGTTGAAGCCCGCGGCGACGAAGAAGTTCCGCAGGTTGGGCGCCTCGCCCATCAGGTAGTTGTGGTCCGGCGTGAAGGCCTCGGGACCGCAAAAGAACTGGCGGATCCCGGCGTCGTAGAGCGCGGGGACGCGCCGCATCGCCTTCTCGATGTGGGGCTCCATGCGATCCCAGTCGGGCGGGAGCTCGTCGAAGGCGAACTCTTTGGGGATGCCGTCCATTCCCCAGGGCGCCGCCACCGGTTCGAAGAAGCCCAGCAGGATCTTCTGCCCCGGCTCCTCGCGGATGTAGGCGGCCTTCTCGGGGTTGCGGAGGATCGGCAGGTCCGTGTGGACGCCCTCGATCGGCTCCGAGATCAGGTAGTAGTGCTCGGCGGCCTGGAGCGGCACGTCGACACCGGCCATCCGCCCGATCTCCCGGCCCCAGATGCCCCCGCAGTTCACGACGTAGTCGGCGCGGACCGTGCCGCGCTCCGTCTCGACGCCGGTCACACGTCCCGCCTCCTTTAGGATCCCGGTGACGGCGGTGTTCTCGAGGAGGAGCGCTCCCTTCTGCGACGCTCCCTTCATCAGCGCCTGGGTCACATCGGTGGGATTGGCGCGGCCATCCCTCGGGAAGTAGAAGGCGGCGTGGACGTCGGAGACGTCGGCCAGCGGCCACATCTCCTGCATCTCGGACGCGCTGATCTCGCGGTTCTCCACGCCGTAGACCCGGGCGAGCGCCGTGCCACGGCGCATCTCGATCGCCTTCTCCGGCGATTCGGCGATCTGGATCGAGCCACAGCGCGTGAACCCCGTGGCCTGGCCGGTCTCTTCTTCGAGGCGGTCGTAGAGGTCCTGGGTGTACTTCGAGAGCTTGGTCTGGCTCTCCGTGTCGCGGAGGGTCGTGAGGAGTCCCGCCGCGTGCCAGGTGGTGCCGCAGGTCAGCTGCTTGCGCTCGAGCACCACCACCTCCTGGACGCCGAGCCGCGTCAGGTGGTAGGCGATGGAGGCGCCGATCACGCCGCCTCCGATGATCACCACGTGGGCGTGCGGGGGGAGGGCGTTCTGGGTCATCCGTGGGGTCCTCACACCCGTCCGGGGGTTGGCCCCGCCGAACGGCGTGGGGGATCATAGTGCGCCACCGGGGGCCGGCGCCGACCCCCGTGTCGAGGGGGAAGCCCGTGTTCAAGCTCAAAAAGAGCGTGTCGAAGCTGGTCGAAGAGGCCCGCCAACACATCGACAACCATTCGGCCGAAGAGGCCCAGCGCCGTGTCCAGGAGGAGAATGCACTCCTCGTGGACATCCGCGACATCCGAGAGCTCCAGCGCGAGGGCGTGATCCCGGGGGCGTACCACGCGCCACGGGGCATGCTCGAGTTCTGGTTCGATCCCGAATCGCCGTACTTCAAGCAGGAGCTCGGCGAGGAACGCGAATACATCCTGTTCTGAGCGGGGGGCGGGCGGACAAGTTTGTCCGCGAAGACCCTGCAGGACATGGGCGTGCCCCGGATCTCGCACATCGTGACCGGTTTCAACGGCTGGAAGGAAGCGGGCCTTCCGATCGAGCCCCACGCGAAGCGCTAGTCGCCGCTCTCCGCCGTGGGCCCGGGGGCGAGGTCCGCCTCGGTGAAGAAGAGGTTGTTGCCCCCGCAGTTGACGAAGTAGGAGCCCGGCTTGCTCAGGCTCTTGTCGCCGTAGACCACGCGCTCGCACTGGTCCGTCGCCAGGGCCTGCTTGGCGCCTCGGCACAGGATGTCCGCCTCTGCGTCGCTGAGGCTGCCGGGTCCGGCCTTCGGGAGCGCGTCCACCGCGATGTCCGGGTGATCGCATGCGGGTTTCGGGAGCGCGATCGGCTGATCGTCGGTGAGCTTCCGGAGCTGCACCCAGCGGGCGACCTTCTTGCGCCCTTTCAGGCCGAGCTCCTTGGGGTTCTGGTAGGGGGTGAGTCGCCCCCAGTCGCCTTGCCGCTCCAGCACGTCGACGTAGTCGCCCCGCTTCAGGGTCGCGACGACCGGATCGGTGGTCGACCCCCAGGGTCCGACGTGGACCGTCGCCGTCGTGCTCGCCCACTCCGCCGTCGCCGGAGCGGAGATCACCCCGGCGAGGACGACTCCGAGGATGACCGACAGGGATCTGTGCATCCCACCTCCCTGGCGCCCGCCGCGCGCCGACCAAAACGTAACGCGCGCTTCCCCCTGCGCGAGCGGCTGCGCCGCACCCGAGGAGGGGTCGGGCTCGCCAGGGGCGAACGGAGCGTCGGAGCGATCCGTCGGGGAGGCGCCGATTCGCTCGCGCACGGAACCCCGCGGCTCAGGAGCGGATTCGGAGCGCGCCGCTCCGCAGCGGCGCGCTGACCACCAGCGCGTCCTCTGCGCGATCGACCTGCGTGTCGCCCCCTGCCGTCTCCGCGCGCCAGACCCGCGCGAGGTCGGCGCCCGCGACGCGGAAGGTGGTCGTCTCGCGGGGGCGCTCGTGGGGAACGTCGAGCTCGAGCTCGAGCACCTCGCCGACCCAGTGGGCGCGGCGCAGCGCGACGCGGGGGAAGTCGACGCCGACCACCTGGGGACAGTCCGGGAGGGGCGCTGCCGAGAGCCTCGCCCACGCCCCCTGCGCCATCGCCTCGGCGGTGGCGAGGAACGCGTTGTACTGGCCGCGGGGATGGGGCTCGTCCAGGCCCAGCCCCCAGGTGAACTCGGCGCGCTCGGCGTCCCACGTGGGCTCGAAGCGCGCCTCGATCGCTTCGGCGAGACGCGTCTCCAGGTCGCGGACCCCCCACTCCCGCGCCAGCGCGAGGGCGACGGCGGGTCCGCGTCGCTCGCTGAACACGGGGAGGGGGTCGCGGTCGAACCCCGCCGAGACCACCGCGGCGTCGAAGAGACGTCGGCTGTCCTCGGGGGTCTGTGGCGCGGAGTAGAAGCAGCTCGCGGTGGCCGCGCGCACCGGGAGCCGGTGGT
>JANQRO010000441.1 GCA_028284525.1 Myxococcota bacterium
TATCGAATTGTCCCGCTTTGCGCCTCGGTCGAGGCGGGCAGTGCGAGCAACGGACCGACAGCGACGAGAAAGACACGTTTCGCAATCGTGCGCAGCTTCGCCATCGGACACTCCGATCAGGGGTGGGGCCGCGCGTGCGTCGAGCGGCGTCGGCCCTACGATGCGCCCCTGTGGGTCGGCGTTAAGTGCCCCGGCGTCGGGCCCCGGACGGCTTCGCTTTCACCCCTCGCTCAGACTCCGCGCGGGGTCGACGCCTGCGGCGCGAACAGCCGGCCACCACGCCGCCGCCAGTGCCACGGCGAGCAGGATCGCCGGCGCCGCGGCGAAGGCGACGGGATCTCGGGCACCCGTCTCGTACAAGAGCGATTCGAGGACGCCCGCGCCCGAGAGGGCCACCAACGTCCCCGCCACGACCCCGGCGCCCGCGAGGACGAGGGTGCGCGACAAGACGAGCCGCATCACCGAGGCGTGATCGGCGCCCAATGCCATGCGAATCCCGAACTCGGGCACCCGCCGCCGTACCACCTGCGCCGTCACCCCGTAGAGCCCGACGGCGGCAAGGGCCAGCGCCAGGGTCGCGAAGAGGCTGAAGAGCCACGCCAGGAAGCGCGCGTCGGCCGAGGCCGCCTCCACGATGTCGTCCATTCGTCGGAGGTCGTCGAGGGGCACGTTGGGGTCGACCTCGGTGAGCGCCGCGGCGAGGCTCGCCCGGAGTCCATCGGATGTACCCGCGTGTTTCACGACGATCGTTCGCACGCGTCCCCAGTCCTGTGGGAAGGGCTCCCATACCTCCGGGTCGGCGGGCTGGCTGAGCGTCGCCTGCCGCTCGTCGCCCACCACGCCCACGATGGTGCGCCAGACCGACGCCTCGGTCGGGACGCGGTCGAAGGTGACCTGACGTCCCAATACGGGCTCGTCGGCGAAGTAGGTATCCGCGAAGCTCTCGTTCACGATCGCCACCCGATCCCCGCCGAGGCCGTCTCCCGCCTCGAAGCGGCGTCCCCGAAGGAGGGGCACACCCATGACGTCGAAGTAGCCGGGGGTCGAGGCGCGGTGCCGAACGTCGAGCACCACCCGGTCGGGCTCCCAATGCCGGGCCACCAGTTGGCTGGTCCACCCCGAAAAGGTCAGAGGGAGTCCACTGGTGACCGCGGCTCCCTCCACCGCGGGCACCGCCTCGATACGCTCCAGGGCGCGGTCGAAGAAGTCCAGAACGGCGTCGCGGCTCTCGTAGCTCGCCGCCGGTAGCGCTACTGAAAATGCCCAGACACCGTCGGCGACGATGCCGGGGTCTTCACTCCGAAGTCGGTCGAAGCTGCGCGTCACGAGACCGGCGGCCAAGACGAGTACGACGGCCAACGCGGTCTGCAGGGGGATGAGTCCCTGCGCAGAGCGGGTAGCGCCCCCGGGCCCCCCGCCCGAGCGCCCACCTGCCCGCGATAGTCCCGAGGGGATCGCTCGCCGGGCCGCCTTCGTGGCCGGGAGGAGTCCGAACGCGAGCACTGCGAGGAGCGACACGCCCGCGCCGAATGCGAGCACGGGCCCGTTCAGCCCCACGCTCGTCACCCCGGCGACTCCGAGCGGGCGTAGCGCCTCGAGCGCCCCGATCCCTGCCGCGCTGAGCAGGAGCCCGAGCACGCCCCCGGCGACGCCCACCAGCAGGGCTTCGGTCAGAAGCTGACCCACGAGCCGGCGTGTGGGCGCTCCGACGGCCCGGCGCACGGTCAGTTCGCCCACCCGGGCTTCTGCGCGCACGAGAAACAGGTTGCCGACGTTCAGACAGGCGAGGAGGAGAAGCACGGCGACGCCTGCCATCAGAGTGCGGAGGGGGCGCCCGAGGTCACCCACCAGTCGCTCGGGGAGCGGAGTCATCCCGGCGAACATGTTGGCGTTCAGTTCGGGGTATTCGTCTTGCAGCTGAAGCGCCACCGCATCGAGCTGGGCACGGGCCTGCTCGAGGGTCGCCCCGTCGGCCAGCCGCGCGACCGGGGTCACGAAGTGGGCCCGGCGGAACCACGCCTGCTGCCGGGCCGCGGGATCCCAGAAGTAGGGTCGCCAGAGCTGGGCCTCGCGAATCGGGAACCGCATGCCCTCGGGGAGCACCGCCCGCACCTGCGCGGGAATCCCGTCGAGCTCCACCGTGCGCCCGATCACGTCGAGGTCGCCGCCGAGGGACTCGCTCCAGAAGGCGTGGCTCACCACCACCCAGGGGCTCGCTCCCGCCCACGTGTCGTCGAAGTCGGGGAAGGCGCCGAGGTGGGGACGAATTCCGAGTACGCCGAACAGGTTGCCCGTCACCTCCACGGTGGCCACTCGGCGGGGAGTGCCGTCGGCGTCGATCCACGTCATCCCGCCGAGCGAGCCACCCCGATAGGCGGCCACGTCTTCGAAGGCGTCGACCCGCTCACGCCAGTCGAGCACGTTGGCGGGAGCGGCGTCGGCCTGTTCCCAGCCGAAGTCGGGATTGCGCTCCCAAAGCCCGACCAGGCGCTCGGGGCGGTCGAAGGGGAGGGGAGCCAGGAGCACCGCGTGGACGCCGCTGAAGATCGTGGTCGTGGCCCCGATTCCGGCGCCCAGCACGAGCACGGCGATCGCCAGGAAGCCCGGGCTTCGCACGAGGGAACGCCACGCATATCGAAGGTCCTGTCGCCACACATCCATCATCCCCGCCTCCCATGAATTCGAGTCCCGTCGCCCGGCCGCTGCGGCGCCCACGGCCCCTGCGGCCTCGCGCATCCGATGTAGCACCCACACCGCCCACCCGCGGCGAGCCATCGCGCGGTCGCGCTGCCTCGCCGTCTCGAGCCACTCCTCGCCGAACTGCTCCCGCAGCCCGCGGGGCTGCAGGCGCAGCAGACATCGAAACCACAGCGACGGACGCGAAGGGTCAGCCACCCCTCGCTCCACTGCGGAGTGCCCGCACGGCGTCGTCGTCGAGAAGCGCGGCCATCCGGTCGGCCTCGTGGCGGGCCGCCACCCGGCCCTGAGCCGAAAGCCGCCAGTAGCGGCGCCTCGCGTCGGCATCCGCCGGCGGCTGGGGCTCCGGCTCGATCAGTCCATCGCGCTCGAGTCGCTGCAACGCCAGGTACAGCGCCCCCGTCGACGGCACGTCGGCGCCATCGGTGCGCGTCTCGATCGATTTGAGGACGCCGTAGCCGTGGCTGGAGCCCCCGACCAGCGCCAACAGGATGTGGAACGACAGCGGGGTCAGCGGTGCTGCAGCCATGGATCACGCCCTCAACTATGTATGTGATAAAGATAAACGACAAATGTATATGTCGTTTATATAGTGCGAAGGCAAGGGTGGCGTCGATTCCTTGCTTTTTTCTCTCCTGGACCCGATAGCATAGGGCGTTCCTGAAGGCCCCCACGGCACCGAGGGCTGGACCCCGATGGCGCGAGAACGACCCCACCCCGTGATGCTCGCGGCGGCGCTTGCAGGCGTCGCCACCCTGTTCGTGGCCGTGGCGCAGCTTTGGGTCGCGGCCGACCAGGGGCGACGCGGCTCGGATGAAGCGTTGCGCGGGGACGCCCCGGAGATCGGGTTGTCGGCGGCGGTGGGGACCTGGCGGACGGAGGTGGAGTCGCCGTGGGGGCCGCAGGTCTGGATCCAGGAGTTTCGCGAAAACGGCACCACGAGCTTCCGGGCGACCGGCCCGGGGGCGCCGCCTGACCAGGAAGGCACCATTCGATTCACGGATGGTCGCTGGATCGCCCGATCCCCCGCGATCGACTACACCGATCGGGGCACGTACCTCATGCCCGACGCGAACACCCTCGTGATGTGGGGCGAGGGAGGGCGGGCGGAGTGGACGCGGGAGCGCTAGCGGGGAGCGCCCCGCGGAGTGCGCCGCAGGAGACGCCGTAGGGGCGTCGTAGGGGACGCCGCAGGGGGGCCGCAGCAGGCCGCCCGTCATTCACGACCCCGGGTCGAGCTCGGCCTGCAGCGAGAGCGCCTCATCGATCACCGCCCGGTCGAGGGCCGAGTCGGGTTCGCGCTCGAAGAGCGGCCGCAGCGCGTCGAGCGCGCGTTCGGGTCGACCCGTATCGCGGTACAGGTTCGCCAGCTGGAGGTGGTGGGCGAGGACTGCCGGCTCGTGTTCGGCCGCGAAGGCGAGATGCCGCTCCGCCGCTTCCCACGACGCCCCGGCGAGCACCTCGCCACCGAGCAATCTCGTAGCCACCCAGCGTACGACCCGGTTCATGCGCTTGACGCCTGCATGAAGTCGGCCGAGCAGGTGGCGGGCCCGAGCGTGCTCGGGATCCACCTCGAGGATCGCCTCGAGCTCCGTGTAGAGCTCGGAGGCGGCGCGAATCTTCGTTCGGCCTCCCTCGATGTCGGCCCTCGAGCCGAGCACGACAGCCAGCCCGAATCGGCGACCGATGTCGTCGGGGCGTTCCGCAACGGAGCGTGGTGCTTCGATCTCGGCGTCCGTGAGGAGCCGCCGGGCCTCGTCGCCCGAGGCTGCCGCCGCGGCTTCCACCAGCCGCCAACCGGGGTCGGGACGCCGTCCCGGGCCCACGTCGGGGCGCCAGCCCCTTCGAGAGCGACGAGGTGGGCGGGCAGATCCATCGTCGGAACCGGAGGTGGAGGCGGCGCCGGGATCTGCGCCGAGGCGGGCTTGGAGCCGGCGGCGGTGAGGAGCGCGGCCAGCATCAGGGGGAGCAGCATGTCCCGGGTCGGCATGGTGTCTCCTGCGCGTGGGGTTCGAGGTGGTGTGTGCGCGCTCGTCGGCGCGCGGATCGGATGGCGGTGTCTCAGTGCGTCAGGTCGGGGCGAGCAGGGACGCCACCTGGGAACCGAGGCGAACGGCGGTATGCCCGAGCCGGGTTCCCAGACTCGCGGTAGGACGCACACGTCGCCCGCGCGCCGCGTCGGGCCGCCACACGATCGAGCGGTAGGCCTCGACCGCATCCGGCCGCCGGGTGATCAGAAGCAGCTCCTCGAGCATGTGGAAGCTCATGAAGTCGAAGTTGCTCGAGCCCGCGACGAGCACCTCGTCGTCGATCAGCATGGCCTTGAGGTGGCTCATCCCCGGGTGACGAATCACGTCGAACCCGTAGCGCTGGGCGGCCTGGAGAATGTGTCGCGCCAGATTGCCCTTGTTGTTGCGGGCGGGGGTCAGGATCTCGACCCGCACGCCGCGCGATGCGGCGGCGCCCAGGTGTCGGGTGAAGGGGTGCGAGAGGTAGGCACTCTGGACCCGAATCGAGGTGTGCGCCTCCGCGACGGCGTCGAGCACGGGCTGCATGCCACGCGCGTTCTCGCGACCGTTGAGCGAGACGATGCGGAGCCCGTCGACGTGGCGGTCGATGGCGACCGGTCGGCCGATCCAGCTGGCCTCGAAGTCGTCGCTCAAGAGTCGAGCGAGCGCAGGGCTGGCCACGCGAAGCATCATGTCGTGCCACGCGAAGTTGTGTTCGCTGAAGTTGATCCCGCCCAGGTAGACCACATCGTCGACGACGATCAGCTTCTTGTGATTCCTGCGCACGAGGCCCGTGGGCGAGGGCCCGAGGGGGTTTCCGAAGCGCACACCCGTGCCCTGCTCCCGCAGGCGCGTCACCCATCGATGCGTGTTCACGACTTCCCGCCGGAAGTCGTGCTTGAACCAAGCGGGGCCCGGAATCAGGCGGTCGTTGTGGTAGAGCAGGCTGTATGCGTCGATCAGAAGTCGACGGCTCGGGGCCGGGCTCCGCTCCAGGGCGCGCCCGAGGCCCGCGCCGACCCGGTCGCCCTCGAAGGTGAAGGTCTGGACCCAGGCGCGGTCACGGGCGGCCGCGAGGTCGTTCGTCAGTCGGCTCCAGAAGGCGGACGCGCCCACGAGGAGGTCGATCGTCATGGTGTGCCTCCCGCGTTCGCCACGAGATGCGCGGTCCACGCGAGCGCGCCGAAGCGGAGGGCGCGGCCCGCGGTCCCGGTGACGAGGAAGATGCGGGTGCGCATACCCAGCGCGCCGCCCGCCAGGCTCACCCCGTAGAACGGGGGGATGCCCGCCACGGCGCTCGCGAACACCAACGAGCCCGCGGCTCCCGGATGGGCCTCGAGCCGCTTCGTCGCGCGTTCCAGCGCTTGGCGCGCCCGACCCGGAAGCCGGCGAGGCGCGTGGCGCGCGAGTTCGAACAGCCCGGTCTTGGTGGCCATCTGTCCGACCGTGGCGACGCCCACGATCAGCGGGAGCGCGGTCGTCGGCGCGGCGACGGCCGCACCGGCAACGAGCAGTTCGGCGTTGACCAGCGGGATGACCCCGCTGATCAGACACCCGACGAGCAGGGCACTCAGTAGCTCCAGCATCGCTCTCCTCCGCAGTAGTCTTCGAGTTCTCTTCTGGCGAGGCTCACGTACAATACTGTATAGTATGTTTGAGCCAACTCGAATTTGCTTGCTATTGGCAAGTATCAGTGGTATCTGAGGAGCCATGTCTGATCCCCACCCACGTCTGATCGATCGCGTGCGGCGCTTCAGCCGCTTCTACACCGAGCGCATCGGCCTCCTCGATGCCGCGATTCTAGGCAGCGGCCACTCGCTTCCGGAGGCGCGCGTGATCTTCGAGGTGGCCCAGCGCGACGGCGCGTCGCTCGGCGGCCTGGCCGGCGCCCTCGGGTTGGATCCCGGCTACGTGAGTCGCCTCGTCACTGCGCTCGAACACAAGGGCGTGGTGGCCCGGGAGAGGGCTCCCGATGACGCGCGTCGCCTGCTCCTCGTGCTCACCAGGGAGGGGGAGGGGGTCTTCGAGGATCTGCGCGCGGCCTCGAGGGGCCAGGTATCGCAGCTGCTCGCGCCTCTGACCGAAGCAGAGCGCGAGACGGTCGTCGATGCGATGGACCTCGTGCGCGCGAGGCTCGGAGGTCGGGTACACGAGACGCCAGGGGGCACGGAGCCCGGCGCCTCTCGGCGGGGCGGCATCGTCCTGCGCGACCCGCGTCCCGGTGACATGGGATGGGTCGTTCAGCGCCACGGCGAACTCTACGACGCGCTGCGCCATTGGAACGCCGAGTTCGAGGCACTCGTGGCCGAACTCGTCGCATCGTTCGTACGCGACTTCGATCCCTCGTGCGAGCGCTGCTGGATCGCCGACGATGACGGGCAACGGGTCGGCTCCGTCTTCCTGGTGCGCCACGACGAGGTCACGGGCCAGCTGCGCATGCTGCTCGTCGAACCGCACGCCCGCGGTCGTGGTATCGGGCGTCGGCTGGTACACGAGTGCGTCGAGCACGCCCGCCGGGTCGGCTACGAGAGGATGGTGCTCTACACCTCGAAGGGGCTCGACGCCGCCCGGCGGCTCTACGAGGTCGAGGGGTTCCGCATGACTCGGGAGACCCCCACGCACGAGTGGGGCCGCGACCATGTGGAGCAGTGGTGGGAGCTCGACTTGTGACGGGCGATCCACGGGTCACGGGCGAAGCGGCGGTGACGGGTCCTTCGCCGGTCACCGGCGAAGCGGCGGTCACCGGCGAAGCGGCGGTCGCGGGCGAAGCGGCGGTCACGGGCGAAGCGGCGGTGACGGGCGAAGCGCCGCTCACGGGCGAAGCGGCGGTCACGGGCGATCGCGACGTGCACTATCTGCTCGGACACGCGCCCGACGAACTCGATCGGCTCGACCTGCAAGGGGAGGTGTTTCGCGACGCGACGCTGCGCGCCTTCGACGACGCCGGGATTCAGCCCGGGATGCGGGTGCTCGACATCGGGTGCGGGTCCGGCGACGTCTCGATGACGGTGGCCACGTGGGTGGGGGAGCACGGCGCGGTCGTGGGGATCGACCGAGAGGCGCGGGCCGTGCACGCCGCTCGGATTCGGGCAGAGCACGGCGGCGTCGGAATCGAGTTCCACTGCTCCGACATCGAGAGTTTCGTCGACGATCAGCCGTTCGATGCCGTCGTGGGCCGCTTCGTCCTCATGCATCAGCCGCGGCCGGCGGAGGTCCTTCACGCCGTCGCGACGCGGCTTCGACGTGGAGGAGTGGTCTGCATGATCGAAACCTACATGCAGGGTCTACTGAGCGGAGCTCACTCCGAACCGCACTCGGTCGTGTACGACCGAATCGTGCAGTGGAAGGGGCGGGTGGTCGGCGGGGCGGGGGCGGACTGCGCCGCCGGCGCGCGTCTGCCCGCGATCTTCGCCGAGGCCGGACTCCCCCGGCCGGCCACTCGCATGCATGCGCACCTCGTATCGGACCCTGCGGGACTGTACTTCGAGTTCCTGGAGCGCAGCCTCGCCAGCATGCAGCCCGACGCGGCCCGGCAGGGGATCGACGGCCTGACGTGCGACGATCCCGCCGAGGTGATCGGGCAGCTGCGAGATGAGGTGGCCCGCAGCGGTGGGGCGCTACTCACCTGGCCTGTGGTGGCGGCCTGGTGCCGGGTGTAGAGCGCGGGGCGCCCGCGGATGCGGGGCGATCGCGCCGCAAATCGCCTACAACCGTGTCTGCAGCTTGTCCGCACCCCGGTCCAGACACGATTGGTGGCTCCAGGAGCAACAAACCGTGTCTGCGGTCGCGTTTTCGCCATCCGCGGACACGCTTCGTGGCGTTTTTGGGGGTGTGCGCCGGCATCTCACGCGCTTGACGGCGTTTTTGGGGGGTGTGCGCCGGCATCTCACACGCTTGACGGCGTTTTGGGGG
>JANQRO010000456.1 GCA_028284525.1 Myxococcota bacterium
CGCACCCCCCGGAATCGACGAGGGTCTGGCCGCGCTGGTCGCGGACGGCGTCCGCGAGGCGGTCGTCTACCCCCACTTCCTGGCTCCGGGGCGGCACAGCCGCGACGACATCCCGGAGCGACTCGCCCGCGCCGCCGCCGCGCACCCGGGGCTCCGAGTGCGTCTGGCGGAGCCCCTCGGCACCCATCCGGGGCTCCTCGACATCATGCTCGACCGGATCGCCGCCGCGAAGCCGCTTCCCGGGGACGGCTAGCGACCCTCCTCGAAACGCATCTCCATCGCGCGCCAGCGGGCGTAGGACGACGCGATCCCGCCGAGCGAGAAGAGGATCGCGGCGGCGCCGAAACGCAGCCAGACGTCGGTGGCGCGCAGCAACGACGCGTCGAAGCTCCGCCCCTCGAGAAAGAGGAAGACCACCAGGAAGATCACGGCCATGGGAATCCCGCGCCCCGCCACGCCGAAGAGCAGCAGGTAGCGGGTGCGCCCCGCCGCTTTGATCTCTTCCCATTCTTCGCGGGTGGTGTTGCCGACTCGCATCGTGGGTCCTCAGCGTGCGCGACGTCGGGTCGCGGCCTTGGCCTTGCGCGCGCTCGAGCGGATGTAGCGCTTGGAGATCGGGGACAGGTCGTCCTGGGGTGTCCTGCACTCGATGAGGACGAAGTCGCCCACCTCGTGGGCCGCGCGCAGCGCCTCGCGGAGCTCCTCGCGGGTGTCGGCGCGGAACCCGACGCCTCCCCAAGACTGAGCCAGCTCGGCGTAGGGCCAGGGCGGCACGTCGAGCAGGTCGTGACGCGGGGTCACGGGCCGGAAGATCTGCCACCCCGCGTTGTTGATCAACACGACGATCGGCGACAGGCCGTGACGCGGGGCGTGGGAGATCTCCATCCCCGTCATCTGAAACGCGCCGTCGCCGGTGAGCACGAGGGGGCGACGGCCGGTGCCGATCTGGGCGCCGAGCGCCGCCGGCACCCCGAAGCCCATCGAAGCGTAGTAGCCCTGGGCCATGTAGAGCCCCTCGCCGCGCAGCCGCAGCTCGAGACCTCCGAAGAGCGAGTCGCCGGAGTCGGCGACCACGTGATAGCCCGGTCGCTCCTCGAGGAACTCGTTCAGCTCGAGGAGGAGATCGTTCACCCGCAGCGGACGCGCGGGATCGCGGGCCGGTGTCCGGCGCAGGTTGTCGCAGTAGCGGACGGCTTCGCGAAATCGACGGTGCCGCCCAGCGGCCAGGCTCGAGACGAAGTCGCCGAGCGCCACCTCGGTGTAGGTGTGGAACGAGATGTTGACCCGTCCCCCGGTCGCCCATACCGCGCGTTCGCGTCGCACCTGGGGCTTCGAGGCGCCGAGGTTCATGTCGGTGAGCTGGGTCCCCATCGCGAGCGCGAGGTCCGCGGAGCGCACGCGGTCCTGGATCGCCTTGGGGCTGAAGGGACCGATGTGAATCCCCATGTGCAGCGGGTGGTCCATCGGGAACACCCCTTTGGCCAGCGGTGTGGTGACCACCGGCGCCTCGAGACGCTCGGCGAGCGCCCGGAACGCGTCTTCGGCGCCGGCGCGAAACAGCTCGACCCCGCCGATCAGCACCGGGTGTTTGGCCTCACGGATGCGCTCGGTGGTCTCGGCGACGGCCTCGTCGAGCTTGCGCCGGTCGGACTGCGGCCGCGGAAAGCGGCCCTCGAAATCGCGGAGCTCGGCGGGCACCGGGATCTCGCGGTCGGTCAGGTCGCGGTGGACCTCGAGATAGCCCGGCCGGTGCTCGACCATCACCCGGGTGACCAATGCGTGAATGTCCTCCGCGGCGTGCTCGAGCCGGGTGATCACCCGCGCGTCGCAGGTCACCTCCTGGAAGATGCGGTGCTGGCTCTCGACGTCCTTCGCCTGGTGGTGCACGCCGGCGAGCTGCTGTTCTTCCGCCCCCGGGCCGCCGGAGACAACGAGGAGCGGAATCTGTTCGGCGTAGGCACCGGCGACCGCGTTCACCACGTTGTGACCACCGGCACCGTAGGTCACGCACAGCACGCCGAGACGTCGGGTGCTGCGGGCGTAGCCGTCGGCGGCAAAGCCGACCGCCGGCTCGTGGGAGAAGGTGACGATGTCGAGACCGCGCTCGCGCCCGAAGCGGTGGAAGAGCCCGAGCACGAGGTCGCCGGGAAGGCCGAACAGGTGGGTGACCCCGGCGCGTTTCAGATAGGCGACGAGGAAATCGCCGAGCGCCATACGCGAGCGCATGACCGAGCGGCTGGCGCGGGGAGCCATCGTCACAAGCTAGCAATCGAGCTCCGCGCCGGGCGAGAAACGAGCTCCCGCGCGGGGGGAGAATCCTGCTAGGTTGCCCCCGTGGCCACCTCCGAGCGGCGACGCCCGCCGGTCTCCGAGCACCTCTTCATGGTCCTGGTGGCAATCGGCTGTGGCCTCGCCGGCGCGGTCGGCGCCGTGCTCTTTCGCACCTTGATCCAGGTGTTCCAGGAGGGCTTCTTCGGCGATGCCGCCTTCTGGAGCGGGCTGCTCACCGGTCAGCTGATCCTCGGCGAGGAGGACCCCCTCGCGCTGGGCGAGGGACTTCCCGCGTGGCGGCTGCTGATCGCGCCGGCGATCGGCGGTCTCATCGTCGGTCCGCTGGTGTACTTCTTCGCCCGCGAGGCCAAGGGCCACGGCGTGCCCGAAGTGATGGAGGCGGTCGCGCTGCGCGGTGGGGTCATCCGTCCCCGGGTGGTCGCGGTGAAGACCCTCGCCTCGGCGCTCACGATCGCCTCCGGGGGCTCGGTGGGGCGCGAGGGCCCGATCGTCCAGATCGGCTCGGCGATCGGCTCGACGATCGGCCAGCTCCTGCGCCTGCCTTCGCGTCAGCTGCGCACCCTGGTCGGCTGCGGGGCGGCGGCGGGGATCGCGTCGACCTTCAACGCCCCGATCGCCGGGGCGCTCTTCGCCGTCGAGGTGATCCTCGGCGACTTCGCCGCGGTCCAGCTCGGCCCGATCGTCATCTCTTCGGTGGTGGCGACGGTGGTGTCGCGCTTCTTCCTGGGCAACACCCCGGCGTTCACCGTCCCGAGCTACGAGTTGGTGAGCCCCTTCGAGCTCGGCCCCTACATGCTCGTCGGGGTGCTCGCCGCCGTCGTGGGCATCCTGTTCATGACCGTGCTCTATCTGAGCGAAGACGGCTTCGAACGCATCCCGATTCCGCCCTGGAGCAAGGCCGCGCTGGGCGGGCTGGCGGTGGGCGCGATCGGCACCCAGTTCCCCCACGTCTTTGGCGTAGGCTACGGAACGATCACCGCGGCGCTCGAGGCCCAGCTTCCGCTCACCCTGCTGGGCGCACTCCTGCTCTGCAAGATCGCCGCGACCTCGATCACCATCGGGTCCGGCGGGTCGGGCGGCGTGTTCGCCCCGTCGCTCTTTCTCGGCGCGATGACCGGCGGGTTCTTCGGCACGGTGATCCACCAGTGGTTTCCGGACTCGACGGCGAGCTCCGGCGCCTACGCGTTGGTGACCATGGGTGCCGTGGTGGCGGCGACGACCCACGCGCCGATCACCGCGATCATCATGATCTTCGAGATGACCCAGTCGATCACGATCATCCCACCCCTCATGGCGGCGTGTGTGATCAGCACGATCGTCTCGAGCTTCCTCCGCCGAGACTCGATCTACACGATGAAACTCTTGCGTCGCGGCGTCGACCTGCTCGCCGAGCGCGACCCGAACGTGTTGAAGAACCTCTCGGTGCGAGACGTCGTCGAACGCGACCCCGAGCTCCTCGAGGCTTCGGCCTCGTTTCGCGAAATCCTCGACCTCGTCGTGGCGAGCCAACACTCGGATTTCTTCGTGGTGAACGAGCGGGGTGAATACCTGGGCGCGATCTCGGTGTCCGCCCTGCGCCGCCTGATCTTCGACCAGGAGGCGCTCCACACGGTGGTGGTCGCCGCCGACCTGGTGGAGCAGCGACCCACCGTCACCGAAGACGACGACCTCGACACCGTCATGCAGATCCTCACCGACGCGCGCGTCTCGGAGCTCGCCGTCGTCGACCCCGACGACCCGACCCGGGTGATCGGCGCGGTGGTGGAGAACGCGGTGCGCGAGGCCTACAGCCGCGAGGTCCTGGAGCGCGACCTCGCCGGTGGCGTGGGCTCCCGGGTGGACCTCGCCGGGCGCGGGCAGACCGTCCACCTGGGCGACGAGTTCGTACTCACCGAGCTCGACGTCCCGCAGCAGTTCGTGGGTCGCAGTCTGCGCGAGATCGACCTGCGCGCCCGCACCGGCGTCCAGGTCGTACTGCTTCGGCGCCCGAGCTCGAGCGACCCCATCCGCGTCCCCAGCGCCGACGACCGCTTCGAG
>JANQRO010000475.1 GCA_028284525.1 Myxococcota bacterium
CTCCGGGTCGCCGTGCTCCAGGGCAACATCGACCAGGGCCAGAAGTGGGCGCCGGACGCGGCGGCCCGCACCTTGGAGATCTACGAAACGCTCACCCGCCGGGCCGTCGAACGCGGCGCCGAGGTCGTCGTCTGGCCCGAGACCGCGGCCCCCGGCTTTCCCGAGCCGCTGCCCGCGGGCTTCGACCACAACCCGTTGCGGCGCCGGCTCCAGGACCTGGCCGACCAGACCCGCGCCGTGTTGGTGGTCGGTGCCCTCGGTGGGTCGCCCTACGGTCCCTACGACAGCGCCTTCGTGTTCCTCGCCGGGTCCACCCGGTGGGAGCGCTACGACAAGGCGCACCTGGTGCCCTTCGGCGAGTACCTGCCCTTGCGGCGCTGGATCGGCGGCTTTGTCAACGCGATCGCGCGCGGGAGCGCCCACACCGACGTTCGGGCCGGCGACGGGCCACGCGCCACGCGGCTCGGGGAGCTCGCAAGCGCGGGCACTCCGATCTGCTATGAACTTCTCTTCCCCGATCTGATGCGGCGGTTTCGCGCGGACGGAGCCGAGCTCTTGCTCGCGATGACGAACGACGCCTGGTACGGACGCAGCGGCGCGCCCTACCAGTTCCTCGCGATCACCGCGCTGCGGTCGGCGGAAAGCGGCGTGTGGACCGCGCGGGCGGCCAACACCGGGGTGTCGGCCCTGATCGACGACCGCGGCCGGGTGCGAGAGCGCACCGCGATCTTCGAGCGGGACCTCCTGGTCGCCGACGTCCCCCGGCGCGAGGACAGACGGATGTCATTCTACGTGCGCTACGGCGATCTCTTTGCCTGGGGATGTTGGGTCGCCGCGGCCGCGACGATCGGCCTGCAGAGCCGGCGCACAGAGGGGCGAGGATGAGCGAAGGCGGCAATGGACGCGAATGGGTTCCGGCCGAGCTCGGCGAGCGGCTCCGCGCGCAGCGCGGACGTCTCGACGAGCTCCGGGGGCGTCTTTGACGTCGAAGGGCTGAGACGCCGAGCGGCCGATCTCACCGAGGCGAGCGCCGACCCCGCACTCTGGGACGACCGGGAGCGGGCAGAGGCCCTGCTCCGCGAGAAGGGGCTCGTCGAGCGCGACATCGAGTCCTTCGACGCCATGGTCGGTCTCCTCGACGACACCGAAGCGCTCCTCGAACTCGCCGAGGAGGCGGACGACGCCGACACCCTGGCCGAAGTGGCCGAAGGGGTGGCGCGCTGTGAGCAGTCGCTCGAGGCGGCCGAGGTGCGCAGCCTGCTGGGCGGAGAGCACGACACGGCACCCGCCATCGTGTCGATCAACGCCGGTGCTGGCGGCACCGACGCCTGCGATTGGGCCGAGATGCTGATGCGGATGTACCTGCGCTGGGCCGAGGATCACGACGTCAAGAGCGAAGTCCTCGACCTGCAACACGGGGAGGAGGCGGGGGTTCGGGGCGTCACCCTCACTCTGAGCGGTGACTTCGCGTTCGGCTATCTCAAGACCGAGGAGGGTGTCCACCGCCTGGTACGGATCTCGCCCTTCGACGCCCAGAAGCGCCGCCACACCGCCTTCGCCAGCGTCGCGGTCTTCCCGGAGATCGACGACGCGATCGACGTCGAGATCGACGAAAAGGACCTGCGCATCGACACCTACCGCGCGAGCGGAGCCGGTGGCCAACACGTCAACAAGACCGAATCGGCGGTGCGGATGACCCACCAGCCGACGGGGATCGTCGTGCAGTGTCAGAACGAGCGCTCGCAGCACAAGAACCGCGCCCAGGCGATGAAGGTGCTGCGGGCCCGACTCTACGAGCACTACCGCCAGGAGCGGGAGGCCGAACTCGCGGCGATGCGGGGCGAGAAGAAGGAGATCGGATTCGGCAGCCAGATCCGCTCCTACACCCTCCACCCCTCGCAGCGGGTCAAGGATCACCGCACCGACCTCGAGATCGGCAACGCCCAGGGCGTGCTCGACGGCGACCTCGACCGATTCATGCGCGCCGCCCTGCTCCAGCGCGCCGAGCGCGAGAGCGCCCGGCGCCAGCAAACGCCGGCCGCCGGAGGACAGACGAGTTGAGCGAGACCGAACGAGAGGCGCGGCGCGCTCGTCTCGACAAGCTTCGCGCCGACGGGATCGACCCCTTCCCGGCCCGGGTCGGCGAGGCGCAGCGCATCGCGGCGCTGCGCGAGGCGCACGACGCGCGAAGCGCCGAGGAGCTCGAAGCCGAGGCTCCGGCGGCCGCGGTGGTGGGGCGGGTCATGTCGATCCGCTCGTTTGGAAAGCTCGTGTTCGCGACGCTGCGCGAGGACGGGCGCGAGATCCAGGTGAGCGCCCGCAAGGGTGACGCGAGCCCGGAGGACTTCGCGCGGATGAAGGCGCTCGACGTCGGCGACTTCGCGCGGGTTGCCGGCACCGTGTGGCGCACGCGGAGCGACGAGCTCACCGTGGCGGCGGGCCAGGTGGAGCTCCTCGCGAAGGGGCTTCGTCCGCTCCCCGAGAAATGGTCGGGGCTGCGCGACGTCGAGACCCGCTTCCGTCAGCGCTATCTGGATCTGCTGGCCAACGACACGGCGCGCGCGGTGGCGCTCACCCGCTCGCGCACGGTGCGGGCGATGCGCGCCTTTCTCGACGCACGCGACTTCGTCGAGGTCGAGACCCCGGTGCTCCAGCCGATCTACGGCGGCGCGGCGGCGCGGCCCTTCACCACCCACCACAACGTCTACGACCAGACCCTGTTCCTGCGGGTCTCCGACGAGCTCTACCTGAAACGGCTGATCGTCGGCGGTCTCGACCGGGTCTACGAGATCGGGCGCGACTTCCGCAACGAGGGCGTGTCGCGCAAGCACAACCCCGAGTTCACCATGATGGAGTGCTACCAGGCCTTCGCGGACTACCGCGACATGATGGATCTGTGCGAGGCGATGCTGCAGACGGTCGCCCGCGACGTCCTCGGCACCACGGCGATCACCTTCCAGGGTCGGGACATCGAGCTCGGCGGGCGCTGGCCGCGGATTCCCCTGCGCGATGCCCTGCGGGATGCCACCGGGATCGACATCCTCGAGGCCGAGAGCCTGGACGCGCTGCGCACCGCGACCGCCGACTCGGGCCGCGGCGTCCCGGAGGCGCCCACCTGGGGCAAGTTGGTGGACGAGCTGGTCGGCGAGTACGTCGAGCCCGATCTGGTCCAACCCACCTTTCTCACCGACTACCCGGTCGAGCTCTCGCCGCTGGCGAAGCGCTCCCCCGAAGACCCGCGTCTGGTCGAACGCTTCGAGCTCTTCGTGGCGGGCATGGAGCTCGCGAACGCCTTCAGCGAGCTCAACGACCCCGACGACCAACGCGCGCGCTTCGAGGCCCAACGTCGGGCCCAGGACGACGGGGACGACGAGGCCCACCCCCTGGACGAGGCCTACCTCACCGCCCTCGAGTACGGGATGCCGCCGACCGGCGGTCTCGGGGTCGGGGTCGACCGGCTGACGATGGTGCTCACCGACTCGCCGACGCTGCGCGAGGTGCTCCTCTTCCCGCACATGCGCCCCGACGTCTCGGGTGACGACGAGGACGATGGCTGAGCTCCTCCAGAACCTCGGCGGGGGGCTGGCGCTCTCGCTGATCGTGGCCCTCGCCACCGGCGCGGTGGTGATGACCGCGCTCTTCGCCGTGGCGGCGGTGGTGGTGCTGGCGCGCTTCGCGGCGCTCGCACACCGGATTGCACCGATCCTCGTGGCCTGCGTGGGGTGGAGTGTCGCGGCGGCGTTGGTCGCCGTGGATCTGTCGACGGCGGGTCTTCTCCAGGACCCGGTCGGGGTGCGCGAGACGGCGCTCCCCACCGCGATCGCCTGTCTGGTCGCGGTGCTGCTCGCGGCCCTCGTGGTGCGGGTTGCGCTCGGGCGCCTCTCCGAGGCGACCCTCGGCTGGAGCGCCCTGACCGCGGCCTCGCTGGGGGTCGCCGTGGCCGCCGGCGCAGCCGGGCAGGGCGGCGTGGCGCTCTTCCTCGCGGGGCTTCTGGCGGTGGCCGCTCTGGCGGTCTGGCGCCGCCTCGGCGCGGGCCCACCGGTGCGCGCTCTCGGTGCCCTCGCCGCGGGCTGCGCGCTCGCCACCCTCCTCGGCGCCGCGCCCCTCACGCTGCGCTTCGAGGCCGAGCGGGTGGGGGCCAGCGCGGTGGCGCTCGTCGGGTCGGCGATCGTCTTCGGGCTCGTGCCCCTCGCCGTCGCCGGTCTGATCGACGCGCGGGGACGGGCCGAGTGGTTCATCGCGCTCCGCTATCTGGTCGCCAAACGCCGTCAGACCTTCATCTCGGCGATCACGGCGATCTGCATCGCGGGGGTGGCCGCGGGGGTGTGGCTGATCATCACCGTGCTCTCGGTGATGAACGGCTTCGAGCGCACCTGGCGCGAGGAGATCATCGGCAACCGCGCCCACTTCACGGTGCACCACAGCGCGGGGAGCTTCGAGAACTACGACGAGGTGGTCGAACGGCTCCTGGCCGAGCCACGGGTCACCGGGGCCTCTCCCTTCTTCGACGCCGAGGGCATGGTGCGGGGCGAGAACGGCGGCATCGCCGGGATTCGCATCCACGGCGTCGACCCGGCGCGGATCGGCAGCGTCACCGACCTCGAGCAGGATCTGCGCGCCGGCTCCCTCGACGCGCTGCGCCCGGGCGACGACGAGGAGGATCCGGGGATCCTGATCGGAAGCGAGCTCGCCGGGGCCCTGGGCATCGGCGAGGGCTCGCCGCTCGTGTTGATCTCGCCCTTCGGCGGTCCGCCCACCCCCTTCGGATCCGCCCCGCGGCTGGTGCGCTTCCGCGTGGTCGGGATCTTCAAGACGAGCTTCTTCCAGTACGACGAGGTCTTCACCTACGTCCACATCCGGGCCGCGCAGCACTTCCGCCGCGCGGGGGACGTCGCCGAAGGGATGGAGGTCCGCACCACCGACTACTACCGCTCGGTCCAGATCGCCCGGGACGCGGTGGCCGTGCTGGGGGAGACCTTCTACAGCGTCGATTGGAAGCAGTACTTTCCGGCGTTCTTTCAGGCGCTCAAGACCGAACGCGTCATGATGATGATCCTCCTCACGATGATCATGGTGGTCGCGGCCTTCGCGATCGTCGTGACGCTCGTGATGATGATCATGGAGAAGTCCGCGGACATCGCGATCCTCAAGGCGATGGGGGCGGAGGACGGCACGGTGGAGCGCGTCTTCGCGATCGAGGGCGCGCTGATCGGCTCGGTGGGGACCGTGCTGGGACTGGTGGCCGGGCTCGCCGTCACCTCCCGTCTGGGCTGGATCCAGCAACGCGCCGAGGCGCTGGTCGGGATCGACGCGCTCCCGGCCACCGTCTACCAGGGCATCTCGGAGCTCCCCGCCGAGCTCGACGTGACCCAGATCGCCACGGTGATCGGGATCGCCATGGTGCTGGCGCTGGGGGGCACCTGGGTGCCCAGCCGGCAGGCCGCCCGGGTCGATCCCGCCGAGGCCCTCCGGTATGAGTGAGACGGACGTCCTGCTCGAGGTCCGCGATCTCTGGAAGGAGTTCCAGGTCGCCGACGGGCCCACGATCCAGGTGCTCCGCGGCATCGATCTCGAGGTCGCCGCCGGGGAGCGGGTCGCCATCGTCGGCCCCTCGGGTGTCGGCAAGTCGACCCTGCTGCACATCCTCGGCACCCTCGACCGGCCGACCCGCGGCGAGGTGCGCTTTCGCGGCGAGGACGTCTTCCGACGCAGCCCCGAGGCGCTGGCGCGCTTCCGCGCCGAGTCGCTGGGCTTCGTCTTCCAGTTCCACCACCTGCTGCCGGAGTTCAGCGCCCTCGAAAACGTGATGATGCCCGGGCTGTTGCGCGGAGAGGCCCGGGGCGCGATGGCGCCGCTGGCGACCCGGGTGCTGGAAGAAGTCGAGCTCGGGCACCGGCTGAATCACCCCGTGGGAAAGCTCTCCGGTGGCGAGCGCCAGCGGGTCGCCGTGGCGCGAGCCCTCGTCCTCGAGCCGCCGATGCTGCTGGCCGACGAGCCCACGGGCAACCTGGACCCCGAGACGGCGTCCCACATCGACGCGCTCTTGCTCCGGATCAACCGCGAGCGCGGCACCGCGCTGGTGATCGTCACGCACAACGAGGGGCTCGCCGCCCAGCTCGGTCGCCGGGTCGAGATCCGGGGCGGGGGCATCGGCCTCGAAGCGCCCGCGGGCGGGACCCCCTCCGCGGTGGGCTGATCGAGCCTAACCATCTGAATTCAAAGAGGAAACATCAAATCGGGGGGCTTGCTTCGCCGCCGGGGGGCGTTTAGACTCGGCCATCCTCGGCTCGCCCCGTGAAGCCGCCTTGGAGGAATTCCCGAGTTGCGTTCCGGGCACCCCGTCCACCGCCTGCGGGCGGTCGTCTTGCTGTGCGTGTGCTGGGCGCTGCTCGCCCCGCGCGCCGCCGAGGCGCAGACGGCGGACGCTCCGGCCGTGCTCCGCGTGCTGATCGCGGTCCTGCCGTTCCAGGTGCACAGCGCCGATTCGCTGGGCGACCTGGAGCGGAGCCTGGCCGAAGTGTTGCGCGCCCGGCTCGAGTCCAGCGGTCGGGTGGACGTCCTCGACGCGGTGCTGATGCGCGAAGCGGTGGTGGAACACGTGGCGGGCGAGACGAGCTCGGCGCTGCTCCAGACCCGCGCCGAGGAGCTCGGCGCCGATTGGATCATCGAGGGCAGTCTCACCGAGCTGGCTTCGCGCTTCAGCCTGGACGTGCGGGTCGTGCCCGTGACGTCGTCGATTCCGAGTCAGACGATGGTCTATACCGCCGACGGAGAGGAGGAGCTCCTCGCGCGGGTCAACGAGCTCTCCGAATCGGTCCTCGAGATCGTCGTCGGCGAGCGCGACCTCGGGGTCGTGACGGCGGTGAACCTGGTCGGTCCCGAGGGTGTCGACGGCGCGGCGCTGCGCGCGGTGTTGGAGACCCGGGAGGGCGAGCCCTTCGACGGCGAGGCCGTACAGCGCGACCTGGCCTTTCTCGAGGAAGATCCCGGTGTCGGCGTCGCCACCGTGGAGACGGATCGCAGCGCCGATGGGGTCGAGGTCACCTACACCCTCGTGCCCGCGGAGCGCTTCGGCGGCACCGCGAGCGACGCCGGGGGCGACCGGATCGCCGAGATCCGCATCGAGGGCAACCGGCGCATCGAGGCCGATGCCATCCGGGCGCGCATCGAGCTCCAGATCGGCGACGAGTTCAGCGCCGCGCGGCTCGCCGAAGACGTGCGCGCCGTCAACGCGCTGGGCTTCTTCCGGGACCTGCGGGTCTACTCCGAGAGCAGCGACGACGGTCGGGTGTTGATCTTCGAGGTGGAGGAGAACCCCGTCGTCCGCCAGATCACGATCGCCGGAAACGACCAGCTCGACGCCGAGAAGATCCGTGAGCAGCTCACCCTCACCACCGGCTCCACCCTCGACCTGCCGCTGCTCCTCGAGAATCGTCAGCGTGTCGAGGTGCTCTATCAGGCCGAGGGCTACCACCTCGCCGACGTCGACTACGAGATCGAGACGCTCCCCAACGACGCCGTCGCGGTGCACTTCGAGGTCGACGAGGGCAAGAAGCTCAAGCTGCGTCACATCCGCTTCGAGGGCAACGAGCACTTCACCGACAGCGAGCTCGCCTCGGGCCTCCAGATCAAGCCCTGGAAGTTCCACAACCACGTCACCCAGTTCATCCAGAAGGGCGCCGGGGTGTACGCCGAGCCGCTCTTCCTCCAGGATCTCCAGACGGTCGAGAAGAAGTACGCCGACGCGGGCTACCTGCGGGCGGAGATCGGCGATCCGGAGGTCGAGGCCACCGAGGAAGAGGGGCTCACCGTGAGCGTCTCGGTGATCGAGGGTCCGCGCTTCCGCACGGGCTCCCTCGACGTGAGCGGCGACCCCAACCTGACCATCGACGACGTGCGCGACGACCTCGCCCTCGAGGGCGTCGAGTGGTTCAACCGGTCGAGCCTCACCAGCGACGTCGACCGGATCGAGGCCCTCTACACCAACCAGGGCTTCTATCAGGCCGAGGTCAACCCCGTGACCAACATCGACGAGGCGACCCGCACCGTCGACGTCGAGTTCGAGATCGAGAAGGGCCCGCTCTACTTCGTCCGACAGATCGACGTGCTGGGCAACACCCGGACCCTCGACCGGGTGTTGCGCCGCGAGATCAACATCGTCGAAGGCGAGCTCTACTCGGCGCGGGCGCTCTCCGTGAGCCAGCGGCGGCTGCAGAACCTCGGCTACTTCGACGAGGTGAACTTCGAGCCGCGGCCCACCGACCAGAGCGACCAGGTCGACCTCGACGTCCGGGTCGCCGAGAAGCCCACGGGGTCGCTGAGCTTTGGCGCCGGGTTCTCGAGCCAAGACAGCTTCATCCTCTCCGGGGCGGTGTCACAGAACAATCTGCTGGGTCGCGGCTACGGCATCTCGCTCTCCGCAGAGTTCGGCGGCAGACGGCAACGAATCTTTGGGACCCTCACCGACCCCCGTCTCTTCGACTCCGAGTACGGTCTCTCGATGTCGCTGTTCAGCACCGAACTCGATTTCGACGGCTTCGACGAGGAGAACCTCGGGGCCGACGTCACCCTCTCCCGGGCGCTCGACCAATCGACCAACACGCGGGGGTTCCTGCGCTATGGGCTCTCTTCGCGCAAGATCGACATCAGCGGGAGCTTCACCGGCGCGTCGCCGATCCTCCGCCAGTTCGAGCAGGACGCCACGCTCACCAGCCGGATGTCGCTGATCCTCACCCAGGACACCCGCAACGAGCCCGTGCTGCCGAACCGTGGCCACCAGATCCAGTTCGTCTCCACCGTCGCCGGTCTCGGCGGCTTCACCAAGTTCCTGCGTTTCGAGGCGCGGGGGTCCTACTACATGCGGGTGCCCGAGTGGATGCCGGTGCCCCGCCGCGACCGTTCGACCCTCTCCTTCACCGGCGGGATCGGCTGGACCAACCCCTTCAACTCGGTCGACGATTTCGACCTCAACGGCCCCCCCCGCTGCGTGAACCCCGAGGTGTGTCCGCTCGAGCTGATCGACCGGGACATCAAGCTCCCGCTGACGGACCGCTACTTCATGGGCGGCATCGGCGCGCTCCAGCTGCGCGGCTTCAAACAGCGCTCGCTCGGTCCCCGGCGCGCCGAGCTGGTCGAGACGAACCCGGGCGGCTTCGACCCGAATCAGCCCCAGGGTCTCTTCACCGCGCGCGGGCGCAACCAGTTCGGGCAGTGCGTCGGCGAAGACCTCGTTTGCAACAGCATCAAGGACAAGGACATCGACGACTTCGTCGACCTCGACGACACCGACGTGATCGGCGGGTCGAAGTTCATCTCGGTGTCCGGCGAGTACCGCTTCCCGGTCTCCGAGGAGATCGGTCTGGTGGGGATTCTCTTCTTCGACGCGGGCAACGCCTTCGCCGAAGACGACAACATGTTCGACATCGACGAGTGGCGCGCGGGGACCGGCGTGGGGGCGCTTTGGTTCTCGCCCTTCGGACCCCTCGAGGTCTTCTGGGGCGTGCCCCTGGATCCGCTCGACGACGAGAAGAGCTCCGTATTCGAATTCAATGTCGGGGGCTCGCGCCTCTAGGACGCGGACCTCGCACCCACAGAGGATCAAGTGATGAGATCAACCCTTCGATACTCCTTCCCGATCTGGGCGCTGGCGCTGCTTCTCGCGGTAGGCCTCGGGACCCGGACGGGCGCACAGAACACCGGCAACGAGATCGCCGTCGTCGACCTCGACAAGGCGATCAACGCGACCGAGCAGGGCAAGGCGGCCCGCGAGGAGCTGTCGCGCAAGAAGCGCACGGCGGAGCAGGAGCTCGAGCCGATGGTCGACCGCTTCAAGTCGCTCCAGAAAGAGATCGAGGACAAGCGCTTCGTGTGGAACGAAGACAAGCTGCGCGCCAAGCAGCTCGACCTCGCCGAGCTGCAGAACAAGATCGAGAACAAGCAGAAGGAGCTCGAGGGACAGCTCAAGGTGGACTACGAACGTCTGGTCGGCCCGCTGCGCACCAAGATCTCCAACATCGTCGAGGAGATCGGCAAGGACCAGTCCTTCACGATGGTGATCGAGCGAAACACCCCGGGCCTGCTTTACACTCGCGAAACGCTCGACATCACCGATGTCGTGATCCAGCGCTTCAACAAGCAGGGTTAGCGCCGTGTCCCGAGTCCACCCCAACGCCGTCGTCGACCCGTCCGCCAAGCTCGCGGAAGACGTCGTCGTGGGCCCCTTCGCCTTCATCGGCGAAGGGGTGGAGCTGGACGCCGGGGTGGTCGTGGAGCACCACGCAAGCGTCGAAGGACGCACCAGCGTGGGCACCCGCACCCGGATCTTTCCCTACGCGGCGGTCGGTGGAGAGCCCCAGGACAAGAAGTTCGACGGCGAGAGCACACGGCTCGTGATCGGCTGCGACAACGTGATTCGAGAGCACGTGACCATCCACGTCGGCACCGGCGGGGGAGGGGGGTGCACCCGGATCGGCGACGACAACCTGATCATGAACAGCGCCCACGTCGGCCACGATTGTCGTATCGGGTCGCACTGTATCGTCGCGAGCTACACGGGGATGGCCGGGCACGCCGAGGTCGACGACTACGCCGTGCTCGGGGCCTTCACCGGCGTGCACCAGTTCGGTCGCGTCGGCGAGTCGGTGATGACGGCGGCCAACAGCATGCTCTCCCACGACGCGCCTCCCTTCGCGATGGTGGCGGGCGACCGCGCCCGGCTCGTGGGGATCAACGCCGTCGGTCTGCGACGTCGCGAGTTCGACCGCGAGACGGTGCGCGCGATCAAACGCGCCTTCCACCTGGTCTTCACGTCGAAGCTCCGTCTCGAAGACGCGATCGCGCGGATCCGCGAAGAGGTGCCCGACTCGGCCCCCGTCGGGCGTCTGCTGGAGTTCCTCGAGAGCTCCAAACGCGGGGTCTGCCGCTAGACGTGTCTCCCGCGACCGCGCCCCTGGGCATCATCGCGGGGCAAGGGGCGCTTCCCCTCGAGGTGGCGGGCGCGGTGCGCGCGACGGGCCGGCGTGTGGTCGCGGTGGCCTTTCAGGGCTTCGCCCGGGAGGATCTCGCCGCGGCGGTCGACGAGATCGTCTGGGTCCACGTGGGCCAGGTCCAGGCGCTGCTCGACGCCCTGGCCGCCGCCGAGGTGCGGGACGTGGCCTGTGCCGGGGGGATCCCCAAGGAGCACCTCTTCGCCCACTCCGAGCTGATCCGACCCGACGCCCGGGCGCTGGCCTTGCTGGGGCAGCTCGACGACCGGGGCGACGACGCGATCTTGCGCGCCGTGGGCAGCGTGCTCGACGAAGCGGGCTTCCGCGTGCAGCCCCAGGACGAGGTCGCGCCCTCGCTGCTCGCCGCCCCGGGACCGCTGGGCACGACGACGCCGAGCCCCGAACAGCTCGACGACGTGGCCTTTGCGTGGCCGATCGCGAAGACGCTCGGGGCCCTCGACGTCGGCCAATCGGTGGTCGTCCGCGACCGCACGGTGCTGGCGCTCGAAGCGATCGAGGGAACCGACGAGACGATCCGGCGCGGTGCGGCGCTGGGACACGGGGCGGTGACGGTGGTGAAGGTGCTGAAGCCCCACCAGGACCGCCGCTTCGATTTTCCGACGATCGGCGCCGCGACTGCGGAGACCCTGCGCGAGTGCGGCGCGGGGCTCCTCGCCGTCGAGGCGGGCTGCACCTTCGTGGTCGAGCGCCGGGAACTGGTGCAGGCGGCGGACGACGCGGGAATCTGCCTGCTCGCAGTGTCCGGCCCGCCGGAGACGGTGTCGTGAGCCCGCTCCGGGTCGCGGTGGTAGGGGCGGGCCACATGGGAAGCCTCCACGCGGCGAAGCTGCGCGAGCTCGCGGCAGAGGGCGCGTGTGTCCTGGTCGGGGTGGCCGACCTCGTTCTGGAGCGCGCCCGCGCGGCGGCCGCCGACACCGGTGCGCGGGTCGCGACGACGCACACCCCGCTGCTCGCCGGAGCCGACGCGGTCGTCGTCGCCGTACCGACCCTGCGGCACTTCGACGTGGTGCGCGACAGCCTCGAGGCCGGGTGTCACGTCCTCGTCGAGAAACCCATCGCGGCGCGTCTCGAAGAGGCCGAGATCCTGCTGCGTCTGGCCGGCGAAGCCGGGCGCGTGCTCCACGTCGGCCACCTCGAATGGCACAACAGCGCGCTGCGCGGAATCGCCCCGGTGATCCGCAAGCCCCGCTTCGTCGAAGCGCATCGCATGGGCCCCTTCCCGGGGCGCGCCACGGACGTCGACATCGTCCGCGACCTCATGATCCACGACCTCGACATCGTGCAGCGGCTGGTCGGCGAAGAGCCCGACCAGGTGGAGGGGATCGGGGTGCCGGTCGTCTCGGAAGAGCTCGATATCGCCAACGCCCGGCTGCGTTTCCCCGGCGGCTGTATCGCGAACTTCACGGCCAGCCGGGTGTCGCCGACCCCGATGCGAAAGATCCGGCTCTTCC
>JANQRO010000535.1 GCA_028284525.1 Myxococcota bacterium
GATCCTGGCGCCGATCCTCGCCGAGGTCGCCACCGAGGCGCTCCAGCGCGCTGGTCTCCAGCCCGCCGACCTCGCCACGGTGATCCTCGACAGCACCAACGCCCGGGCGCTCAAAGCGCTGCCGCGCGCCCTGGGTCTCAAGCCCGAGCAGATCGCGGACCCCTTGGCCGACCGGGTGGGTCGTGCCGGCACGGCCCACGCCGGGCTGCTCCTCGCTCGCGCCCTCGACACCGCGAAGCCGGGCGATCGCATTGCGATCGTCACCGCCATCGACGGCGCCGACGCGCTGATTCTCGAGGTGGGAGAGGGCGTCGCCGCGGCGCGCCCGGTGCGCAGTGTCGACCGCTGGATCGAGGCTGCGCGCAACGACATCGAGCGGGACACCTACCGCAAGTGGCGCGGGGTGCTGCCCTTCGAGCCGCCCCGTCGCCCCGACCCGGAGCGCCCGGCGGCGCCGCCCATGCACCGGGGCGAGCGCTGGAAGTACGCCTTCGTCGGAACCCGCTGCGACGAGTGCGGCGCGGTGAACCTCCCGCCCCAGCGGGTCTGTGTGAGCTGTGGCGCCGTCGACCGGATGAGCGACTACCGCGTGGCCGACGAGACCTGTCGCATCGCCACCTACACCCTCGATCGGCTGGCCTACTCGCTCCAGCCGCCGGTGGTGATCGCGGTGGTCGACGTCGACCCGGGCGGGCGGTTCCAGTGCGAGCTCACCGACGTCGACCCCGACCAGGTGTCGATCGGCGACGAGCTCGAAATGAGCTTTCGCCGGCTCTTTACCGCGGACCACGTCCACAACTACTTCTGGAAGGCGCGCCCCCGGCGGTAGCCGGGCGCGGGCTCCCAACCAAGGGGAAGGGGAACCGGAATGGCCAGCAACGGAATTCGAGACCGCGTCGCGATCGTCGGCATGGGTTGCACGCCCTTTGGCGAGCACTGGGACAAGAGCGCGTCGGACATGCTCGTCGACGCCGCCGGTGAGGCGCACCGCTCGGCACAGATCGAGCCCGACCAGGTCGACGCCTACTGGCTCGGCACCATGGGCAGCGGGCTGTCCGGCCTCGTCCTCTCCGAGGCCCTGAAGATCCCGTACAAGCCCGTGACCCACGTCGAGAACTTCTGCGCCACCGGGAGCGAGGCGCTGCGCAACGCGTGCTACGCCGTGGCGAGCGGTGCCTACGACACGGTGATGGCGATCGGTGTCGAAAAGCTCAAGGACTCGGGCTACTCCGGTCTCGTGGTGGGGGAGCCCGCCGGTGACGGCACCGCCCCCGAGCCCACCGCGCCGGCGATGTTCTCGCTCCTCGCCCCCGCCTACGCCAAGAAGTACGGCGTCGACGAGGGCGTCCTCAAGGACGTGATGGCACGCATCGCGTGGAAGAACCACGTGAACGGTGCCAAGAACCCGAAGGCGCAGTTCCGCAAGGAGGTGCCGATCGAGACGATCAAGGCCTCGCCCAAGGTGGCGGGGATGCTCGGCATCTTCGACTGCTCGGGGGTCTCGGACGGCTCGGCGGCGGCGATCGTGTGCCGCGCCGAAGACGCCCACCGCTATTGCGACAACCCCATCTTCGTGAAGGCGCTCTCCTTCGTCGCGGGCCCCGCCGAGGGCTACATGAAGCAGGACTACGACTTCACGAGCTTCCCGGAGGTGGTCGCGGCGGCGGAGGATGCCTACAAGCAGGCGGGCATCACCAACCCCCGCGACGAGATCTCGATGGCCGAGGTGCACGACTGTTTCACGCCCACCGAGTTGGTGCTGATGGAAGACCTCGGCTTCTCGCCCCGGGGGCAGGGCTGGAAGGACGTGCTCGACGGGCGCTTCGACGGCGACGGGCCGCAGCCGATCAACCCGGACGGGGGGCTCAAGAGCTTTGGGCACCCGATCGGCGCGAGCGGGCTGCGGATGATGTACGAGATGTGGCTGCAGCTGCGCGGCGAAGCCGGCGAGCGCCAGATCGACGACCCGCAGACCGGCATGACCCACAACCTCGGCGGCGCGCCCGGGCGTTGTGTGTCCTTCGTGTCGATCGTCGGGAAGTAGCAAGCGACCGCGAAGCGGTCGCGCGCAGCGTGGGCGAAGCCCACGCGAAGTCAGCGAGGACGAAAACCGCGAAGCGGTCGCGCGCAGCGAGCCGCAGGCGAGCGAAGTTCACTAAGGACGAAGACGTTCCGGCAACTCCACGCGCGGTGCTTCGGGGCGAACGATCGGAAACGGGCCTGCGTCGTCTCGGTCGGCCGCCGGGACTGCGTTCCCTGGGCGCGCTCGGCGGAGGCGGCCTCCATGACTCCTTCGGCCCGTTTCCGATCGTTCGCCCCGAGCTGCAGCGTTGGCCTGGAGATCGCTTCACTCGTGAAGGCGTTTCGCTGCAGCACCCACCCTACACCTTGGAGAGCCCCATGACCGACCCCCAGCCTCCCGCCGATCTCCGCGTCATCACCGAAGGACTGCGCTTTCCCGAAGGACCGATCTGGTTTCCGGACGGGAGCGTGGTCGTGGTGGAGATCGAGGCGGGGCGGTTGACGCGGGTGCACGCGGACGGGCGGAAGGAGGTCGTCGCGGAGACGGGGGGTGGGCCGAACGGGGCGGCGATGGGCCCCGACGGGTATTGCTATGTGTGCAACAACGGCGGGTTCGCGTGGATCGAGGTGCGCGACATGCTGATCCCGGGCGAGCAGGACGAGCACTACAGCGGCGGACGGATCGAGCGGGTGAACCTCGAGACGGGCGCCGTCGAGGTGCTCTACACCGAGTGCGACGGCCATCCCCTGCGCGGACCCAACGACATCGTGTTCGACGCGGCGGGGGGCTTCTGGTTCACCGACCACGGCAAGGTCCGCGAACGAGAGCGCGATCGGGGTGGGCTCTACTACGCGAAGATCGACGGCTCCGCGATCCGCGAGGTGGTCTATCCCCTCGACGGCCCCAACGGCATCGGGATCTCGCCGGACGGGAGCTGGCTCTACGCCGCGGAGACGACGCCCGGTCGGATCTGGGAGTGGAAGCTCGCGGGGCCGGGGGAGATCGACCCGATCAAGGCGCCGGGGCGCAACGGCGGTCGCTTGCTCGCGGGGCTCCCCGGCTACCAGCTCCTCGACTCCCTGGCCGTCGACGCCGAGGGTTACGTGTGTGTGGCGACCATCCAGAACGGTGGCATCACCGCGGTCTCTCCGGACGGCGAGACGATCGAACACACGCCCCTGCCGGATCCGATGACGACGAACGTCTGCTTCGGCGGGGAGGGGCTGCGCACCGCCCACGCGACCCTCTCGCTCACCGGAAAGCTCGTGTCCTTCGAGTGGCCGAGGCCGGGGCTCGCGCTCCACTTCTAGTCGAGACCCGGCGCGTCGCGGAGGACGGCCGTGCGGGCGGTCGCGGTCCCCGCTACACCCCGGGGCGTGACCGCCCTCGAATGGCTCGTCGGGGTCGCCACGGTGCTCCTCGGCGTCGTCGCCGGCACCCACGCCCTGCTCCACAAACGCCGGCCCCAGTCGGCGGCGGCCTGGGTCGGGCTCTGTCTGTTGGTGCCGGGCCTGGGGGCCTTGCTCTATTTCCTCTTCGGGATCAACCGCGCGCGACGCCGCGCGGGGAAGCTGCGCAGCCGCTGGGTCGAGCTCCCGGCCCAGAGCGGCGCCGGGACCCCGGAGGCGGCGGTACCGGCGGGGCTCGTCGAGCTCGCGCACATCGGCGACGCGGTGAGCGACACCCCGCTGCGTCCCGGCAACGCCGTGGAGGCGCTCCACAACGGCGAGGCGGCCTATCCCGCGATGCTCGAGGCGATCGACGCCGCGACGACCTCGGTCGATCTCTCGAGCTACATCTTCGACCGCGACGTCACCGGGCGCCGCTTCGTCGACGCCCTCGAAGCCGCGCAGCAGCGCGGAGCGGAAGTGCGCGTGCTGGTCGACGGCCTCGGGGCGCTCTACTCGTTCCCGCCGATCACCGGCCTCTTGCGCAAGCGCGGGGTCCGGGCCGCGCGCTTCCTGCCGCCTCGGCTGGTGCCGCCGAGCATCCACATCAACCTCCGCACCCACCACAAGCTGTTGGTGGTGGACCGCGCCCTCGCCTTCACCGGCGGCATGAACATCGGCGACCGCCATCTCGCCGCCTCCCAGGGCTGCAGCGACGTCCACTTTCGGGTCTCCGGGCCGATCGTCTCCGACCTGGGCGACGTCTTTCTCCGCGACTGGGAGTTCGCGACCGGCGAGACGGTCTCCGTCGAAGCACCGACCCCGTCGATGGCGGGCTCGACCCGGGCGCGGGTGGTGCTCTCGGGACCCGACGAGAACCTGGGGGCGATCCAGACGATCCTGCTCGGCGCCATCTCGGCGTCGCGTCGCGAGATCCAGATCATGACGCCCTATTTCCTGCCGCCCCGGGAGATGATCGGCTCGCTACAGAGCGCCGCGTTGCGCGGCGTCGACGTCACCGTGATCCTCCCGGAACGCAACAACCTCCCCCCCGTGCAGTGGGCCTCGCGGAACATGCTCTGGGAGCTCCTCGAGCGCGGGGTGCGCGTGCTCTACCAGCCGCCGCCCTTCTCGCACTCGAAGCTCTTCGTGGTCGACCGGCACTACGCACAGGTGGGATCGGCAAACCTCGACCCGCGCAGCCTTCGCCTCAACTTCGAGCTGAACCTCGAGCTCTACGGCGAGCGCTTCGCCGGCTCCCTCGCCGATCACTTCGACGCGGTGGCCGCGGGCGCCCGGGTGCTCTCCCTGGCCGAGCTCGACGCGCGCACCTTCCCGGTGCGGCTACGCGACGGTCTCGCCTGGCTGATGACGCCCTATCTCTAGGCTGCGCCGCTACGGGATCATCCGCGTGGCGCCCTGCCAGAGGAGCCGCAGCGAGACCGCGGTGACGGCGCCGCGGATCATCCACAGGAACCAGTGCGCCGGTAGCCGCCGCAAGAGCTGGGTGCCGATCCAGGAGCCCGCCACCATCGCGATACAGAGCACGAGGAGCCCCGCGGCGTAGTCGCCAAAGGGAAACCCCCGCGCCGTGAAGACTCCGATCTTCATGGTGTGGCCGGCCGCCTGGACGATCGCCAGGGTGGCCACCGTCGCCAGCCGCTCGAGCCCGAGGCTCAGGACGAAGGGTGCCATCAACGGGCCCGTCGCCCCGAAGACCATGTTGGCCACCCCGGCCACGGCACCCGCCGCGAGGAAGCGTCGGCGCACCGAGGCGGGATCGCGGTTTGGCCGGAGCCGGAACCACGCGGGCAGCCAGATCGCCGCGAGGGCGAAGGCGCCGATCGCGAAGCGACCGAGGTCGGCGGGGATCGCCTCGAGCAGGAGGACGCCGGCGATGCCACCGGGCACGAGCAGGAGGAGGAAGGGGCGCAGCGCCGGCCATTCGACGTGGGCGCGCTGGAGCCAGGCCCGCGACGCGTTCGAGGCGAGCTGGGCGACACCGTGTACCGGGATCGCGACGACGGGGTCCAGGTAGAGCAGCAGCGCCGCCAGGAGCAGCACGCCGCCGGCGAGCCCCACCACCGCGGAGAGGGCCGAGGTCCCGACACCGAGGGCACAGAAGACCGCCCAGAGGGCCGGGTCCTCGAAGGGCGTCGGCACGGAGGCTCAGCCTTCGTCTTGGTACCGGGGAAAGAGGGCGGGGCCCTTGTCGAGCCCGGCGCCGGCAGGGAGCCCCCCCCAGGCCGACCAGGCCGCGAAGGCGCCGCGCCCCGCGGCGATCTCCTCGGCGTAGGGAAGACCCATCCGGCGCCAGAGCTCCTCCATCTGCAGCGGGAGCGCCGGCCACAGATGGAGCGACGCGATGCGCAAGGTCTCCGCGCACTGGTAGAGAATGACCGCCACCTCCTCCTCGCGACCGGTCTCCTTGGCGAGTCGGAAGGGCTGGGTCGTCTCGACGAAGCCGTCGACCCGTCGCACGAGCTCGAGACCCTTGGCGACACGCCCCAGGCCCAGGGGTCCCTCGTCGATCTCGAGGGCTTCGACCTGGTCGCGCAGGTCGCCCGTCTCGACGACGGTCGCGAAACGACCGTCCAGGTAGCGACCCGTCATGTTGCTCACCCGGCTGACGGCGTTCCCGACCGTGTTGGCGAGGTCGTTGTTGTAGACCTCGATGAAGCGCGACTCGGCGAAGTCGCTGTCGTTGGTGCCGAGGGGGCCCTGGGTCACGAGGAAGAAGCGCAGCGCGTCGAGGCCAAAGCGATCCCGGTAGCGCTCGAGCTGTTCGAGGTCGACGAAGTTGCCCAGCGACTTGCTCATCTTCTGACCTTCGCTGATCCAGAAGCTGTGGGAGTAGACCATCCCCGGCAGCGCGAGCCAGGCGAAGTCCTCCGTCTTTTGCAGCGCCATCAACATCGCCGGCCAGATCACCGCGTGGAACCAGAGGATGTCCTTGGCGATCAGGTGGACGTCGGCGGGCCAGTAGTGACGGCGTTCCTCGGTGGCCACCGCCGAGCTGTAGTTGAGCAGCGCATCGATCCAGACGTAGATCAGGTGCTCGGGGTTCCCGGGAAACTTCACGCCCCAATCGCCACCGCCGGTCCGCGAGATCGGGACGTCGTCGAGCCCTTCGCGGATCCGCGCCTCCACCTCGTTGCGCCGCGCCGCCGGCTGCACGAACTCCGGGTGGGCCTCCAGGTGGGCGAGCATCGCGTCGGCGTACCCCGAGAGCTTGAAGAAGTAGTTGTTCTCGGTGCGGCGCACGAGGGGCCGGCCGGTGACCGGCGAGCAGAAGTCGTGCTCCTTGGCCCGGCCCTCCGGGACGTACTCCTCCTGGCTCGCGTCGTACCAACCCTCGTATTGACCCAGGTACACGTCGCCCGTCGCTTCGAGAGCGGCGATCACCTCCTCGACGAAGTGGATGTGACGCGGCTCGGAGGTGCGGATGAAGTCGTCGTTGTCGATGCCAAAGGCCGCGAAGGCGTCCTCGAACGCGGCGGCGTTGCGGTCGGCCCACTCGCGGGTCTCGAGCCCGCGCTCGGCGGCGGCCTCGACCACCTTGGCGGCGTGCTCGTCGGTTCCGGTGAGGGAGAAGACGTCGAGCCCTTCGATCCGCCGCGTCCGCGCCACGGTGTCGGCGACCGTGGTCGTGTAGACGTGGCCGATATGGGGCCGCTCGTTCACGTAGTAGATCGGCGTCGAAATGTAGAAGCGACCGGACATCGCGCGGGACTCTAGGGAATGTCGCCGCGGTAGCGAAGCGGCGCTTCGGCGCGTTCGCGGGCGGCGAGCACCACCTCGTGTCCCGGTGCGAGGGCGCAGGCCGGGTCCGCGGCCCCGGCGTCGCCGGTGAGACGGAAGGCCTGACAGCGGCAGCCGCCGAAATCGTTGCCGCGCTCCGGGCAGCTCCGGCAGGGCTCGGGCATCCAGGCTTCGCCGCGAAAGGCGTTCATCCCGGGCGCATCCTGCCAGCACTCGCGCAGGCTGTGTTCGCGCACGTTCCAGAACTCGAGGCCCGGAAGCCCCCGGGCCGCGTGGCAGGGGAGCGCGGTGCCGTCGGGGGCGACGACGAGGAGCCGCTGTCCCCACCCGCCCATACAGGGCTTGGGCCGGTCGGCGTAGTAATCGGGGAGCACGTAGAGGATCTCCGGGCGCTCGGTCTTGTCGCGCTCCTCGCGCACCACGGCGGTGGCCGCTTCGAGCTGCTCGCGGCTGGGGAGCAGCGCCTCGCGGTTCACCAGGGCCCAGCCGTCGTACTGGGAGTTGGCGAGCTCGAGGCGGTCGGCGTCGAGGTCGCGGGCCAACGCGATCAGCTCGCGCACCCGGCCCAGGTTGTGGCGGTGGAGCACCACGTTCAGGGTGAGCGGGAGGCCCAGCGCGCGGACGTGTCGGCCCAGCGCGAGCTTGCGCTCGAAGGACGTGGTGCCCGCGATCCGATCCGATTCCTCGGCCAGGGCGTCCTGCACCGAGAGCTGGACGCTGCGCAGGCCCAGGTCACGCAGGCCCTCGAGACGCGTTTCGTCGAGGGGGAGCCCCGCGGTCACCAGGTGGGTGTAGAGCCCGGCGTCGACGGCGGCGGCGAGGATCTCCTCGAGGTCGCGGCGCGTCGAGGGCTCGCCGCCGGTGAGGCCCACGTGCACCGCGCCCAGCTCGGCGGCTTCGCGGAACACCCGCGCCCAGGTCTCGGCGTCGACCCCGTCGCGGACCTCGCGGAAGTCGGTGGGATTCGAGCAGTAGGGACAGCGCAGCGGGCACCGGTAGGTGAGCTCGGCGATCAGGTTCCAGGGGCGCGGCGCGGCGTCGGCCACGGCTATCCCTCGAGCTCGACGACGCCCTGTCTGCGCATCCGCTCCAGGAACTCGTGGACCTCGTCGTACACCCCGTCGGTGTCCGGGTGGGCCTCCATCAGCCGGAAGGCCACCTCGTCACAGGTGGCCTCGCCGTCGCAGGCCGCGAGGATGGCGCGGCCCGACGCGTTGATGCGCAACGCGCGCTCGGGGAGCACCGCCACCCACTTGCCCGTCTCTTCGCTGTCCTCCCGAAGCGAGGCGTGGGGCGAGAGCCGGGGGCGCCGGTTGGCCGCCTCGACGGCGTCGAGGAGGTCCCAGAGGATCTCGCACTTGCGCTCGAGGGCGGCGACACAGCGCTTCTGCTCCTCTTCGGTCGTCGCGTGCTCCTTCACGTACTGCATGCCGAAGGCGGCGTCCCTGGGGGCCTGGGTGGTGCGGGTCTTGAAGTAGCGGAGCCCCTCCTCGCTCACCCACGGGTAGTGCTTCTCGAAGGCGGCGATCCGCACCACCATGATGTCGCCGGCGAACATCTCCGTGAGCGAGGACGCCACCGACTCGAGGAGGTCGTGGCTCTCGACGAACTCGACATAGGCGTCGCAGGCGCGGCGCACCCCGGGAAGGATACCGCGCAGACTCGCGACATCGTCGCGCTCGAGGCCCACGGCCTCGCCGAGACGCAGCCAGAGCTCGAGACCGCCCTCGCGCTCCGCCGAGCCGTCGTGGTCCTGGATACGCCCGATCCACTCGCGGCGGAAGGGCGCGTCGTGGCTCTTGGTGAGGATGTTGGAATCCTTGATCGGGATCCGCGTCTGGTAGTAGTAGCGGTTGCGCACCCAGCAGCGGACTTCGTCCTGACGCAGGGTGCCCTCGTGCATGCGCAGGTTGAAGGGGTGGCGGTGGTGGTAGCGCTCCTCGCCCACCGCCCGCAGCCGCGTCTCGAACTCGTCGTGGCTCCACATCAGACGTCGAACTCCATCCCGTCCTCGGCGATCTCGACGCCCGCCGCGCGGACGGCGGACGCCTCGGCCGAGCTGCGGTCGAGGATCGGGTTGGTGTTGTTGATGTGAATGTAGAGACAGCGGGCGCGGAGCTTCGCGAGACGCGCGAGGCTCCCATGCTCGCCGGAGATCGGCACGTGGCCCATCGTCACCGAGTCGACGGCCCCGGGGCGCGAATCCTGGAGCTCGAGGTTGGTGTAGAAGGTGCCGTCCACGAAGGCGCAGTCGGCGGCCTCGAGCTCGGCCATCGTCCCGGGGTCGAGGGTCTTCGAGCCCGGGGCGTAGACCAGCCGGGCACCGGTCCGCGTGTCGGTGATGCGGACGCCGAGCGTCGCCTCGGGCGAATTCTGGACCTCCGTCTGGCCGTCGAGCCAGTAGGGGACCTTCCCCGGCACCGGGAAGAGGCGCGCCTCGAGGGCGCCGTCGCGGTCGAGGGGCAGGGCGTCGTCGAGCTTTATCACCCCCCAGGCCGGCTCGAGCACCCGGAACACGACGTTGTGCTCGAGGAGCGCGTCGCGAATCCACGGCGTCGAGACGATCCGGTAGGGCAGCGACTCGCGCAGCACGAGGAGCCCCAGGGTGTGGTCGATGTCGGCGTTGGTCACCAGGACCGTGTCGAGCGGGATGTCGCGTGTGCCGGGGCGCGGGTGGAGCCCGGCGAAGGCCTGGAACTGGCTGCGGATGTCCGGGCTGCCGTTGATCACCGACCAGCGCTCGCCGTCCGCCGACACCGCCACCGAGGGCTGGTGTCGCGAGGGCACGTCCGGGTCGGCCTGGCGGGCGCGCACGCAGTACTCGCAGCCGCAGTTCCACTGGGGGAGCCCGCCGCCGGCGGACGACCCGAGGACTCGAACCCGCATGCCTCCTCCCTCGTCCTTCCTCGCTCGACTGGACGCTGGAGGATACACCGGTCCCCGGCACCGGCGATATGACGCAGACCCCACCCGACCCGTCGGGCGGGGTCCGGGCCGGTGCGCTCGATCGCCGGGGGCCCGGCGGTTGCTGTGGCCCTCGACTCAGCGGTTGCTGTTGCCCTCGATCATCCAGCCCACGTCGTCGCCGCCGGTCTCGTTCTCGAGCTCCGTGGCGTCGGCGAAGGAGGTCTCGAAGAGTTGGTTGGCCCCCGCCGAGAGACAGAACACCGCGTGCTGCTGGGCCTCGAGGGGCGTCACCCCCGCCACGTTGGCGTTGGTGAGGTAGCGGACGTTCATCACGTAGGGGTTGCCCCAGGGGTCCGTCGGCACCTCGCTCACGTAGGGGCCGTTCCAGCCGGGCGGCTCCGGGGGCGAGTTGCTCACGACGTAGAGCGGGTCGACGGTGTCGGTGCGGTTGAAGACCAGGTGATCTTCGAGGGCACCGCCCACGCCGCCGTTGCCACCGCCGTCCCAGTTGCGGTCGCCGGGCGCCACGTTCGCCCCGCCCGGGATGTTGGCGGCGCTGATGTCGGCCTGTGGCAGCCCTACGAGCCGGGACAGCTCGCCGGCGTCGTTGGGGTTGGCGTCGTTGTTCACCGGCCAACGCCCCGTGTCGAGGTTGAAGGCCAGGATCGCCTGCCCGAGGGTCTGACAGTCGGAGACGGCGCGAGCTCGGCGTCCGTCGTTCACGTACTTCACGACGAGCGGGGTGAGCGCCGCCGAAAGGATCGCGAGGATCGCGACGGCCACGAGGATCTCCACCAGGGTGAAGCCCGCGCGGGCGCGGTGCGGGTTGGTATCAGTCATCATGGGTCTCCTGCTTGACCGGGTTGCGGGTCGCTGTGGCTCCGAGCTGATCGAGCCGTATCCGGACGGCCGCCCGGTCGGGATCGGCGTAGCTCGCGAGCCTGAGAAAGCGTTGGTAGTAGTGGCGCGCGCGGTCGTACTCGCCGAGTTGGTCGAGGGCGAGCGCGAGATTCACCACCGTGGCGTCGCGTTCGGGCGCGCTGTCGAGGGCGTCCTCGAGGACCTCGACGGCGTCCGCCGGACGGCGTTGGGCGAGAAAGGCGGCGCCGAGGTTGGTGAGCACCTCGGGGTTCCCCGGCTCCGCGGCACCGGCGCGCTCGAAGAACACGACGGCGCGATCCGGGTCACCCTGGGCGAGGGCGAGGAGCCCCTCCGCCGTCGCGATCTTGGGATACGCGGGTTCGGTGCGGTACGCCTCCGCCAGCCAGTGCTCGGCGTCCCCGAGCTCCCCCTGCTCCAGGGCGACCAGCGCCCGGTTCACCATGGCCTCGACGAAGCGCGGGTCCTGGGCGACGGCGCGCTCGTAGGCCCGTGCCGCGGCGAGATAGTCGCCGCGGCGCTGGGCGGAGAGCCCCACCGCGAACTCGCGGCCGCTCAGCTCGAGGTCCCGGAGCTGGGACCG
>JANQRO010000563.1 GCA_028284525.1 Myxococcota bacterium
ACGAGGCCCTCGCGGCGGCGCGCAAGGCCGGCGCCGTCACCGTCGAGGTCGAGATCCCGGCGCTCGCCGAGCACCTGGGCGCCACATCGCTCTACCAGACCTGCTCGAAGCACGACATCAACCGCTTCCTCGCCTCGCGACCGGAGGCGCCGGCGCGCAGCCTGCAGCAGATCCTCGACAGCGGCCGCTATCACCCGAAGCTCGATCTGCTCGAGTCCTTCCGCTTCGGGCCGGAGCTCCCCGAGCACGATCCCGGCTACCCCGGCCGGCTCGTCGCTCGCGAGATCTTCGCCCGCGCGGTGCTCAACGTGATGGGCACCCACGAGCTCGATGCCCTGATCTACCCGACGGTGCGGGTGCCGGCACCCACCCGCGCCGAGCTCGACGCCGGCCGCTGGGCCACGATGGAGTTCCCCACCAACACGTTGATCGCCTCCCAGACCTGGATGCCCGCCATCACGGTGCCCGCGGGATTCACGCCGGGCGGACTGCCCGTCGGCCTCGAGATCGTGACGCCCCCCTACGACGAGGTGGGGATGTTCCGACTGGGCTATGCGTTCGAACAGGCCACCCGGGCCCGGCGAGCCCCCGCGTCGGCCCCCGAGCTGTGAAGGAGCGAGCGCGGTGAACACCGAAGAGACCCGCCAGCTGGTGACGACCTACTACGACACCCTGCCCACGGGCGATCGCGCCAAGCTCGAATCGCTCCTCTGCGAGGACGTCGAGTGGTTCCCCCCGCAGAGTGCGCCGATCGAGCCGGTCACCGGGCGCGCCGCCGTCGCCGAGGCGCTGGGTGGCGCGCTGCCGGCCCAGATGTTCGACATGAAGACCTTCCGTCTCCGGGTGCACCGCATCCTGGCCGACGGCCCGGTGGGCATCGTGCAGCACTCGATCTCGGCGAAGACCCAGGGCGGTGCCCAGTACGACAACGAGTACTGCTGGATCTACCACTGTCGCGACGGACAGATCGCGAAGATCGAGGAGTACGTCGACACCCAGCGGGCAGCCCGGATCATGGGCTGGGACGACTAGCCGGCTCCGCAACGAATACGTGACCGAGGTCCTACCGGATCGCGATCCGGAGCCCCCGCTCCTGACCGCGCGCTTCCTCACCCTGCTGCTCGCTCAGGCGCTCTTCGGCCTGGCGTTCTCGACCTACTTCCTGATTCCCAAATACCTGCAGGTCGAGCTCGGCGCCGGGCCCGAGACGATCGGCTGGGTGTCGGGCATCGCCTGGACGACGAGCGTGCTCTGCGTGCCGGTGACCGGCACCCTCATCGACCGCATTGGCCGTCAGCGCTTCGCGTACATCGGGGCGGCGGCGATGGTCGTGGGCTGCGCGCTCTTCGCCTCGAGCGACCGGGTGGGAGCGCTGCTCGCCGCGGCCCGGGTGCTCCAGGGGATGGGCTTCAGCTTCTTCTTCGTCGCGGCCTCCACCCTCGCCGCCGACCTCGCACCCCCGGCGCGTCTCTCCCAGGCGATCGGCTGGTTCGGCGCGATGATGACCATGACCAACGCGATCTCGCCGGCGGTGGCCGAGCCCCTGGCGGACGTCCTCGGGTGGCGCCCGGTGTTCTGGGCGACGGCGCTCTTCGCCGGCCTCGCGGGATTGGCCGCGACCCGGCTGGGACCCCCGTTGGCGCACGACGAGCCCCCCGCGTCGCCCTTCCGCACGGTGCTCGCCGTCGCCCGTCTGCGTCCGATCTGGGGGGTCTCGATCCTCGCCGGCTTCCTCTTCGGGGCGACGGTGACCTTCGCCGCACCCTGGGCCCTCGACTCGGGCTTCGAGCAGGTGAGCGCGTTCTTCATCGCCTACGCCAGCGCCTCGGCCGGGGTGCGCCTCGTGCTCGGCGGGTTGGCCGATCGTTGGGGACGGCTCGCGGTGGCGATCGGCGCGATGGCGGTCTACGGCGCGACCCCGCTGCTGCTCATCGACGTGGTCGACCTGGGGCTCGTGCTCCCCGGGATTGCCTTGGGCTTTGCCCAGGGGCTCTACTACCCGGCCCTCAACGCCGTCGCCGTCGAGTGGAGCAGCGCCGCGGTGCGCGCCACGGTGATGGCGCTCTACAACGGGTCCTTCAACGTCGGCTTCACGGTCGGGAGCGTCGGGATGGGGCCGGTCGTCGCCGCACTGGGCTATCCACCGATGTTTGCCGGCGCGGCGAGCTGTGCCGCGGTGGCGATTGTGCTGATGGCGTGGATGGCGCGGCGGGACGGGTTCTAGACGCCGCGGGCCGCCTGTTCCCTTGCAGCCCGCACCGATTCGTTGGTCTGATTGAAGAGGAGGTCGCGACGCGTCTTCTCCTCTTCCTCGCTGCGCTCGACCTTGCCGAGCTCGCGACCGACGCGGTAGCCGACCTCGACCGCGGGGCGCTTCTTCACGTCTTCGACCCAGCGCTTCAGGTGGGGGAACGCGTCGAGGGCCGTCTCGTCGAGGAAGCGCGGGATCAGCATCGCCCAGGGCCACGTGGCCATGTCGGCAATCGAGTACTCGTCCCCCGCCAGGTAGGGGCGGACCGAGAGCTGGGCGTCCATCACCCCCGAGAGCCGGTCCACCTCGCCGACGAAACGCCGGGTGCCGTATTCGAGCTGGCTCGGGTCGTCGGTGAGGTTCTTGCCGTAGTTGCGAAAGTGGTTGGCGTTGCCACACATCGGGCCCAGGTTCGCCATCTGCCAGTGCACCCACTGGAGGACGGCGTAGCGGGGCGCGGGCTCGCGGGGCAGGAAGCGCCCGGTCTTGTCCCCCAGGTACTCGAGGATCGCCCCCGACTCGAAGATCGCGAGGGGTTCGCCGCCGCCGAGCGGGTCGTGGTCGACGATCGCGGGCATGCGGTTGTTCGGGCTGATCCGCAGGAACTCGGGGGTGAACTGGTCGCCGCCGCCGATGTCCACCGGGACGATCCGGTAGTCGAGGCCGCACTCCTCGAGCATGATGGTGACCTTCCAGCCGTTCGGGGTGGGCCAGTAGTGGACGTCGATCATCGGAGGTCTCCAGTGGGCGCGCCGCGGCCGCTGCGGGCTTCTCGGGCCGCGAGACCGTAGCATCGCGCCGGGCGGGGCGTCCGACGCGCCGAGGGACGGGAGGAGTCATGGGGCAGCTCGAGGACAAGGTCGCCGTCATCACCGGGGCCTCCAGCGGAATCGGCGCCGCGACGGCGCGGCGCTTCGTCGCCGAGGGCGCGCGGGTGTTGATCACCGACATCCAGGACGACGCGGGCAAGGCGCTCGCCTCCGAGCTGGGCGCCGCCGCGGCGTACCAGCACTGCGACGTGATCCACGAGGACCAGGTGGCCGCGGCGATCCAAGGCGCCGTCGAACGATGGGGTCGGATCGACGCCCTGTTCAACAACGCCGGCTTCGTCGGCGTCTCGGGCCCGATGGAGTCGATCGACTCCGACGACTACGACATGACGATGCACGTGCTGTTGCGAAGCGTCTTCTACGGGATCAAGCACGCGGCACCGCCGATGAAGGCCCAGGGATCCGGGAGCATTCTCAGCACCGCGAGTGTGTGTGGCCTCCAGGCGGGAATCGGCACCCACGTCTACAGCGTCGCCAAGGCCGGGGTGATCTCGATGACCCAGTCGGCTGCCCTCGAGCTCGCCGAGCACGGGGTGCGGGTGAACGCCATCTGCCCTGGCTATATCGCGACCCAGCTCGCCGCCGGCCCCTCGATCAGCGGGGTCTCGAGCGAGGAGTCGACCCGCCGTCTCGACGAGGCCCGGGAGCGTATCGCCGACTCCCACCCGATCGCGCGGATGGGGGAGCCCGACGACGTCGCCGCGGTGGCCGTCTTCCCCGCGAGCGATGATTCGGCGTGGATGACCGGGACCTCCCAGGTGATCGACGGCGGTCTCACCCTGGGCAAGCCCTGGCGCAAACAGATCCCGCTCATGACCGAGAACCGGCCAATCCGGATGTACAACCCCGCTCATCGCGACGGACGCGCCTGAAACACAACCCCGCTCATCGCGACGGACGACCGGCTGAAACACAACCCGCTCACCGCGACGAACGACCGATCGTTGACACCAAGGAGCCGTCATGGATGTGATCGAAGCGATGGAGACCTGTATCGCCATGCGATACCTGAAGGAGGACCCGGTCCCGGACGCGGACCTCGAGCGCCTCGTCTACGCGGCGACCCGCGCGTCGAGTCCGGGGAACAGCCAGCACTGGGAATTCGTCGTGCTGACCGACCCCACCGTGAAGGGCAAGATCGGCGAGGCGGTGTCGGCGGCGATGGCGCCGATGTTCGCCAGTCTTCCCGAGGGCCGCGACGGCGTGGAGACCCGGATGTACCGGGGGGCGGCGCACCTCGCGGCCAACTTCGCCAAGGTGCCGGCGTGGATCCTGGGCTGCGCGCGGATGGCGTACCCGCCCGACGCCCCCACCGAGGCATTCATGCACTCGACGATCTACCCGGCCGGGCAGAACCTCATCGTCGCCGCCCGCTCGATGGGACTGGGGACGACCTTCACGACCTTCCAGATGGCGGCGGAGGACGTGATCCGCTCGACGCTGTCGATCCCGTCGGAGGTCCACCTGTGTCTGATGGTCGCGGTGGGCTATCCGGAGCGCGACTTCGGCCCGGTGCGGCGCAAGCCGGTCGCGGACGTCCTGCACTGGAACGCCTGGTAGGTCCTCCCGGCCCGGCGCGGGTCGGCTAGGCCACGCGCGCGAGCAGCGCGGCGAGGGCGGCGCCCACCGCCTCGGGGGCCTCGAGCTGCAGGAAGTGGCCGACGCCGCTCAGCAGCTCGATTTCGAGACGGTCGAGGTAGGGGGTGCCCGCCGACTCCGCAAAGAGCGCCTGGGCGTTGAGACAGCGGATCGGGACCGGGCAGGTCTCGACGGCGCGGGCCCCGTCCCACGAGAGAAGCCCGCCCAGGGCCCGCGTCCCCGGCTCGCGGGGCGTCGCGGTGATGTCGGCGAGGATCGCGTGCTGCAGGGGCCCCGCCGTTTCGGCGACGAAGAGCGGCTCCATCGTGGCCCGCACCGCGGCCGCGAAGTCGGCGCGAAACGACGCCATCGCGGCCTCGACCCGGTCTGCGGGGACCCGCGGGTAGACCGCCGCGTAGGTGAGCGAATCGACCGCCACCACCGCCGGCACCCGCGGCCCGGCGACGCGGGCGGTCTCGACGGCGCCCGCGCCGCCCATCGAGTGACCGACGGGGATGAAGCGATCGGGGTCGAGCGCCGTGGCGGCGGCGTGGACATCCCGTGGG
>JANQRO010000012.1 GCA_028284525.1 Myxococcota bacterium
TCGAGCGGGCGCTCTCGGCGCCCCAGGTCGTGGGCGGGGCCTTCTCGTTCCGCTTTCGCGAGCGAAGCCCGGGTCTGCGCGTGATCGAGTGGGGCGCGCGACTGCGCCACCGCTGGCTCGGGCTCCCTTATGGCGACCAGGCGCTCTTCGCCCGCCGAGAAGTCCTCGAGCGGATCGGTGGAATCCCGGCGACGCCGATCATGGAGGACCTCGATCTGGTGACGCGTCTCGCCACCGAGGGGCGTCTCGCTCGTCTGCCCCTCGACGTCCACACGTCGGCGCGGCGCTACCGCGCCCGGGGCCTGCTTCGGACCTGGGTGCGCAACGCGGGGGCACTCCTCGCCTGGTGTCTCGGTCTCGACCGCGCGCGCGTCGCCGCGTGGTATCGCCGGTGAGCCCGGCCGGATGGGTTCGCCGGTGAGCGCGGCGGCGACTCCGCTTCCGGGGGTCCCCAAGCCGGACAGCGGCTGGCCGCGGCTGCGCCGCTATTTCCGCGGTCATCGGCTCGACTACCTCCGGGGCGGGTGGCTCACCATCGGCTACGCGGGGGCGACGGCGGCGTTCCCGGCGATGATCGGCTGGACCATCGAGGCCGGCGAGGCCGGGCTCGGCAGCGCCGAGGTCGTGCGCCGCTGCTGGTGGGTCGCCGCCGTCACCCTCGCGATGGGCGTCTTTCGCTACGGATCGCGGGTCTCGATCTTTCGCACCGCGCGAGAGATCGAGTACGAGATCCGCAACGACCTCTTCGCCCACATGCAGACGCTCTCCCAGGGCTTCTTCCAGCGTTGGCGCACCGGCGACCTGATGAGCCGGGCGGTGAACGACCTCAACTCGGTGCGGATGATGCTCGGCCCCGGGGTTCTCTCGGTCGCGCAGACCCCGCTCCTCTTCATCGCGTCGTTCGCGATGATGTTCTGGATCGACCCGACGCTCACCCTGCTCGTGTTGATCCCGTACCCGATCTTCGTGTGGCTCGCGCGGCTCTTCGGGCGGGTGATGTTCCGCGCGAACCTGAGGGTGCAAGAGGGTCTCGCCGACCTCTCGAACGAGCTTCAGGAGACGATCTCCGGGATCGCCGTCGTCAAGTCCTACGCGATGGAGGACGCCGTCCAGCGCCGCTTCGGCCGCGCCAACGACCGGTTGGTGCGGCGTCAGCTGCGGCTGGTGCAGGCGATGGCCGGTTTTCCGATCCTCACGAGCCTGCTCCCTGCGATCAGCCTCTGGGTCGTGTTCTGGGTCGCGGGCCAGCGGATCACCGACGGCACGATGGACCGTTCGGTGTTCTTCACCTTTGCGATGTACATCTACCAGCTGACCTTCCCCACCTTCATCATGGGGTGGTCCTTCGCGCTCCTACAGCGCGGGCGCGCCGCGATGGATCGGATCGAGGAGGTGCTCTCGACCGAGCCCGAGATCCGCGACGGCGGGGCGCGGCCCGGAACGCCGTTGCGCGGGGACATCGAATTCCGCGACCTCTCCTTTACCTACCCCGGTGCCGAGAGGCCCGCGCTTCGCGACATCGACCTGCGCATCCCGGCGGGCAGCGTGCTGGGCGTCGTCGGGCCCGTGGGCTCGGGCAAGACGACCCTGGCGGCGCTGATCCCCCGGCTCTTCGACGCCACCACGGGCCAGGTCGCCCTCGACGGCATCGACGTCCGCGCGCTCCCCCTCGCGACCCTGCGCGAGGAGATCGCCTTCGTGCCCCAGGACCCCTTCCTGTTCTCGATGGGACTCGCCGACAACATTGCCTACGGCGTCCCCGACGCGAGCCGCGCCGAGGTGATCTCCGCCGCCGAACGCGCCGAGCTCGCCAAGGACGTGGTCGATCTCCCGGCGGGCTACGAGACGCTCGTGGGGGAGAAGGGCGTGATGCTCTCCGGGGGCCAGCG
>JANQRO010000020.1 GCA_028284525.1 Myxococcota bacterium
CCGAGATCACGCTGATCCCGGCGCCCATCCCGACGCCGCCCTGCGCCAGACCGTTTCCATCCCCGAGCTCGGCAAAGGCGCTTTGCACGGTGTTGACCAATCGATCGGAGACGTTGGTCGTCGCCACCGAACAGCTGTGGGGGAAGCGCGGAATCCCGACGGCGCAGTTCTCGCGCAGCACGACCTCGAGACGGCGGAAGGACCCGGCGTTGCGGGGAATGTCGGCGGCGATGCAGTTGAAGACCCCGGCGACGGCGTTGTTGATCGCACAGGCCTCGGAGAGGTTGAGCCCGTTGTCCATGCAATCCACGTTGTCGCGCAGGTCGATCGTGATTCGAGCCCGGTCGGGGTCGACCGAGACCTTCGCCCGCACCGGGATTCCGTCGGGCATCGCCGGTGGCATCGGGTCGTGGTGACACTCGTGCTCGAGGGTCGCGGCGGGGAGGGCGCGGATTCCGTGGACCATGCGGGTCTCGGAGTAGTCGAGCCAGGCGCGGACGAAGCGCGCCACCGTGTCGGCGCCGTACTGCTCGAAGATGTCGTGGATCCGGCGTTCGCCCGTTCGCGCCGCGCCCAGCGCGGCGAGAAAGTCGCCGTACCACTGCTCGGGCACGCGGATCCGGCGTCGGCACATCCGGATCACGTCGTCCACGTTCTGGTAGTCGCGTTGCACGCGGACACAGGGAAAGATCAGCGCTCCCTCTTCGTAGAGATCCCGGGCCGCCGCGTGGTACGTGGTCGGCGCGCTGTTGCCGATGTCGGCCTGGTGGGCCTTGGCGCACACGCTGAAGACGTGCTCGCCCGCCCAGTATACCGGGACGATCACGGTCTGGTCGGCGGGGTGGGTATTGCCGAGATAGGGGTCGTTGTGGAGGTAGGCGTCTCCCTCGGCGAGGTCTTCGTGGAGCTCGGTCATCGAGCGTGTCTGGAGGTGGAGGCCAAAGGTATGGACCGGTAGGCCCTCCGCCACGGTGAACATCTCGTTGGCCGCGGTCGTGATCCCGCACGAGAAATCCCGCGCGCTGTTGATCACGGCCGAGCGCGCCGCGCGCAGGAGCGTGTTCGACATCTCGCGCACCACCCCGTCGAAGCGGTTGGCCAAGACGGCGAGAAGCATCGGAGAGAGTCGGGCGTCAGACACGCGGCGTCCTCCCCGCGTCGCCGGCCGGCGGCGACACCGCCGCCACGTCGACGACGAAGCTGCCGTGCGGAGTGAGCTCGGCGCTCATACCCGGGGGCACGACGAGGGTCGTGGTCTCCTCCTCGAGGAGCGCGGGGCCCTCCACGCGCTCGCCCACCGCGAGCGCCTCCCCGCGCACGACGCGCGCCTCGTGGGGGCGTTCGAGGTCGAACCACGCGCGGCGACGGCGCTCGGCCGGAGCCGGTGCCCCGGGGTCTGCGTGTGTCGCGCGCGGGTGGTCGAGGCGCAGCACGAGACGCGCCTTCCAGTTGAGGAACTCGATTTCGCTGTCGGGGTCTGCGACGGCGAAGACTCGCTCGTGGGCGCGGTGGAAGGCCTCGGTGAGCTTCTCGACCTCGCCGCTCGACGCGAAGCGCCGGGCCGGGAGCGCGACGTCGAGCTCCCACACCTGCGCCGCGTAGTGGGCGTCGACGCTGTAGGAGATCGCGTGGTCGTGGAAGCCCCGCGCTTCGAGGGGGGCGGCGAAGCCCTCGAGCCAGGCGTCGAGGCGGTCGAGGATCGCGTTGACCCGCTCGCGATCGAAATCGCCCGAGCGCGCCAACCCGCTCATCGCCTGCTCGACGACGATGTTGGAGAACTGCATCCCGCACGCCGACAGCACGCTCGCGGTGCGGGGGAGGACGACCTGGCGACAGTCGAGTTCGCGCGCGATGGGAAGAATCCCCAGACCGGCGGCACCGCCCCCGGCGACCAGCACGGCGTCGCTCGGATCGACGCCCTCGCTCACGGTGATCTCCTTGATCGCGTTGATCATCGTCTCATTGGCGACCGAGAGGACCGAAAAGGCGACCTCCTCCGTCGCGACACCGAGGGTGTCGGAGAGACGGGCGAAGACGCGCCTCGCGGCCTCGGGGTCGAGGGGCATGCGCCCGCCGAGGAAGTAGTCCGGATCGAGGTAGCCGAGGAGCAGGGCGGCGTCGGTCACCGTGGGCGCGTCGCCACCGCGCCCGTAGCACGCGGGACCCGGCTCGGCGCCCGCGCTCTGCGGCCCGACCCGCAGCAGCCCCCCTTCGTCGATCCAGGCGATCGAGCCGCCGCCGGCCCCCACGCTTCGCACGTCGACGGCGGGCACCCCGAGCAGGTGTCCGGTGAATCGTTCTCCGAGCCAGGTCTCCTGGGTCGAGACGATCTCGCCGTCGCGCACCAGGCCCACATCGAAGGTCGTGCCGCCGGTGTCGATCACGAGCGCGGTGTCGCCCGACGCTTCGCGCTCGGCATAGGTGCGCGCCGCCACCGGCGCCATCGCGGGTCCCGATCGCACCGTGTGGATCGGCCGCTCGGCGACACCGTCGATGTCGAGACAGCCGCCGACCGTCGTGCTGACCAGGATCTCGCCGCCGAACCCGGCGTCGCGGAGATCGGCCTTCATCTGTTGGAGATGTGCCTGCATCAAGGGCTTGATCGAGGCGTCGATGGCGGCGGAGGAGGTGCGGCGGTACTCGCGAAGAATCGGGTTGAGCTCGTGGGAGAGGGTGTAGGGAACACCGGGGAGAAGTTCTTCGACGAGATCCCCCAGACGCCGTTCGTGCGCCGGATTCGCGATCGACCACAGGAGGCTCACCGCGACCGCCTCGAAGCCCCGGGTCTGCACGCGTTCGAGCACGCGACGCGCCTGGGCCTCGTCGAGGGGACGCACCACCTCGCCCTCGGCGTCGACGCGTTCGGCGATCTCGAAGGTGTGGCGGCGCGGAATGTACGGAGCCGGATAGGGGCGCGAGAAATCGTGCGCGTCGAACTTTCCCCCCTCCTTGATGACCAGGACATCGGGGAAGCCCTCGGTGAGGAGGAGCGCGGTCTTCGCGACGTCACCGGTGACGATGGCATTGGTCGCGCGTGTGGTGCCGTAGATCAGGATGTCGGCGCGTCCGAGGAGGTCTCGTGTGGAGGTCGCCAACCGCTCGGCGGCGGTGTCGAGCGCCGCCCCCATGCCCTCGAAGATCCGCGCCGGCGTGGTGAGGGCCTTGGCGATCGTGAAGCGGCCGTCGGGGTCCGCCACCACGACGTCGGTAAAGGTGCCGCCTGTGTCGACTGTGATGCGCCAGCCCATCCGCTCCTCGCTCTCGCCACACCGGGCCTTTCTGCGTCTCGGACTTCCTGCTATATAATGCGATGTGATCACAGTCGTCAATAGGAAGTGATGAGCGGAGCCGCCCTGTCTCTCGCGCCGATCGAGCGCACCACGCTGAACGAGCTCGCCTACGAGCGGCTGCGACGCTCCCTGTTGTCGGGTCGGATCGAGCCGAATCGGCTCTTGACCCTGCGGGGGCTGGCGCGCGAGCTGGGTACCAGCATGATGCCGGTCCGCGAGGCGGTGGCCCGACTCTGCGCCGAGCAGGCCTTCGAGGTGGTCCCCAACCGCGGCATCCGGATTCCCCTGCTCTCCCCCCGCGAGTGGGACGAGATCTGGGAGCTGCGTCTGGATCTCGAGGGGGAGGCCGCGGCGCGCGCCGCGGCCGGGGCGACGCCCGCGGAAGTGGAGGAGATCGCGCACCTCCGGGATTCCGTGCGCGAGGCCGTCGAGTCCGCTCTCCTCCACGAGACGCTCGATCGGAACAGCGACTTTCAGCTGGCGATCTATCGCGCCGCGCGCACCCGCGTCCTGATCCGCTTCGTCGAGACCCTGCGCATGCAAAGCGTCCCCCACTGCACGGCTGCGATTCGCGTCCTCGTGGAGCAGCGGCCGCCGTACTACGCCCAGACGCTCGAGAACCACGACGCCCTGGCGGCCGCCATCGCAGCCGGTGATGCCGAGAAGGCGCGATCGGTCAAACGGCGGGATCTCGTCGGGCTCCGCGCCCTCGCGGACGAAGTCGCCCACTCCGCGCACGCCGACCCTTCGTAGCGATCGACGAAGGTCTTGAAGAGGCGCTCGAGCGAGCGGTGCCTCCCACCACGGCCTTCCCCATCCGAGGTCGTGCGGGGGGTGGGGCGGGAATCGCGGGCCGCTCCTGAAGCGGCCAGCCGACGGGGGTGCGAGACTACGGACCTCGAAAACGTCGTGTCGGGACGCGCCGGCGCGTCCCCATCTCGGGAGAACCGCTTTGGCGATCGAATACTTCTACGCCGCCCACTCGGCCTTCGCCTACCTGGGCTCGGCCCGTTTCCTCGCGATCGCGAAGACGGCGGGACGCGAGATCGTGCACCGCCCCATCGACCTGAACCACGTCGTCGAGACCGTGGGTGCAGGACCCTTCGGCGCTCGCTCGAAGGCGCACGTGGACTACTTCTTTGGCCGCGAGATCCAGCGGTGGAGCGAGGAGCGCGAGGCGCCGGTGGTGCCGGGCATGCCGACCCACCACTTCAAGGACTACACCCTGGCGAACGGTCTGCTGATCGCGGCCGATACTTCGGGCCACGACGTCGACCGCCTGTCCCACGCGCTCCTCGAGGCGCACTGGCGCGACGACGCCGACCTCTCGGATTCCGCGACCCTCGCGACGATCCTCGAGCGTCTGCAGATCGAGCCGGGGGCCTTGCTCGACGCCGCGTCGGCCCCCGAGACCCGCAAGCTCTACGCCCAGTACACCGACGAAGCGATCGGGCGATCGGTCTTCGGGTCGCCCACCTACGTCGTCGACGGCGACATGTTCTACGGGCAAGACCGCCTGGAGATGGTCGAGCGAGCGCTGGTCCGACCCTATCGTCGCTAGCGATCCGGGCGCCCCGTTCTCCCACCAGACGCCGTGGCCTCCGACACGGTCGATGCGGGGCCTCGCGTCCGCGAAAGCGCAGGGCCAGCGCGCAGAGAGGGCGCCGCGCCGAGCCTAGAGGGGAAGACGGTACAGCGCCGCGGTGTTGTCGTGGACCACCGCGTCGCGTTCCGCTTCCGTGAAGCCGCGGGTGTGCTCGTAGAGCAGGGGCCGCGAGATCGGCCAGGTCGAATCGGGGTGGGGATAGTCGTTGGCCCACAACAGGCGGTGGAGGTTCAGGTCGTCCCGATAGCGGAGCGCGGGCGCGTCGTCCTGGAAGGTCAGGTAGATGTGCTCCAGGAAGTACTCGCTGGGCATCCGCTCGAGGGGACGCGCGCGCATCCAGTGACGGTGGTATTCGTAGCCGTGATCGATCCGGTGCAGATAGTGGGGCACCCATCCGGCGTCGGCCTCGACACACACGACCCGCAGCCGGGGATTGCGCTCGAAGACCCCGCCCAACACCATCATCCCCATGATGTCCTGGTTGGCGCGGATCACCGCCATGAACGAGTTGAGCTTGTGTCCCCGCTGCGCGCCGAGGGAGGCCCCGTCGCCCGCGGTGAGGATGTGGAAGCTCGGCGGGAGATCGAGGTCGACACAGGCCTCCCAGAAGGGATCGAAGACTTCGTGGTCGTAGTCGTGGTCGGACAGGGCGGGCCACCCGGGGAGCATCACCCCCACCATGCCGAGGCGCTTCATCGTCCGCAGGTCGTCGATGCTCTCGTCCACGTCGCGCATCGGGGTCATCCCGAGGGCGAAGAGCCGCTCCGGAGCGCTCGCCGCGAACTCCGCGACCCACAGGTTGTAGGCATCCATGCACGCCTTTTTCAGCGGCACGTCGGCGAGGTTGCACACCTCCATCCCGACGGTCGGGTAGAGGATCTCCGCGGAGACGCCATCGCGATCCTGGGCCTTGAGACGGGCCTCCGTCTCCCATCCCCCCTTGGGCAGGCGCTCGAAGCGCGCCTCCTCGCCCCGTTTGGTCAGGAGCTCCTCGGGAGCCTCGCCAGCGGCCGACGCCAGCGAGAGGACGAGCGGGCGGATTCCCTCCATAACGATCGTGTCGCCCATCTTGGGGTCGAACACGAGATGCGGCGCGCGGTCGCGATAGCGGCGATCCACCCGGGTCACGTAGCAGTCCGGGTGTTCGGTGACGTGCGAATCCGCAGAGATCAATGACTTCGCCATACGACTCTCCCGACCCCCGAGGCTCTCACGCCTCGGGGGGGACCGGTATGACCGCGATCATGCGAGCCGCACGGTCCGAGCGGCCGACCGCGAGACGGCAGCGAACATCGCGACTAGACGGCGGCGGGCACCGCGAACAGCGCCCGCAGGGCGAGCAGCGTCAGGAGCCCTGCGGCGAGGGTGGCGACACAGAGCCACAGGGCGCGGAGGAGGTCGACGTCGTGCGCCCCGCGCCCCGCGCCGACGAAGACGACGGTGACACCGAGGTGCGCCGCGATCCAGAGCGCAGTGTCCGCCGCTTCCAGGCCCGGCACCGGACGGAGCGCGAGCAGGAACGTCGGCAGCGCGGCGAGGGCACACGCGCGAAGCACCCGTGCGGCTTCGACCCGGGGCCGGGCGGCCCCGGCGCCGAAGACGGCGACAGCCGTTCCCGCGACGATCCACAGCATGAGGGCCAGGGCCACCCAGACACCGAGCTCGACGCCCCCGTCGCCATCGGCCTGGTCGCGCTCGG
>JANQRO010000083.1 GCA_028284525.1 Myxococcota bacterium
GTCCTCGGGAAGGTCCTCGACCTGGATGAGGCTGCCTTCGCAGAGCGCCATGCCGTGCTCGATGGCGTTCTCCAGCTCGCGCACGTTGCCGGGCCAGGAGTGGGTCTCGAGTGCGGTCAGGGTGGCCGGCGCGAACGAGATGCGACGCCCCGACTCGGCGGCGCTGCGCGACAGGTAGCGCTCGGCGATCAGCCGCACGTCCTCCCGGCGCTCGCGCAGGGCCGGCATCCGGATCGGGACCACGTTGATGCGGTAGAAGAGGTCGGCGCGGAAGCGACCCGCCTCGACGTCCGCGGCCAGGTCGCGGTTGGTGGCGGCCACGATGCGAACGTCCACCGGCGTCGACTGCGAGCTGCCGACGCGCTCGACCCGACGCTCCTGGAGGACCCGCAGCAGCTTGACCTGGACGCTGGCGTCGAGCTCGCCGATCTCGTCCAGCAGCAGGGTGCCGCCCGACGCGGTCTCGAAGCGGCCGATGCGTTGCTCGACCGCGTCCGTGAAGGCACCGCGCTCGTGGCCGAAGAGCTCGCTCTCGATCAGGTTGTGGGGGATCGCGCCGCAGTTGACCGCCACGTAGGGGCCCTCGCTGCGCGGGGAGAGCTGGTGGATGGCGCGTGCGGCGAGCTCCTTCCCGGTTCCGCTCTCGCCGGTGATGAGCACGCTGGCGCGCGCCGGAGCGACGCGCTCGATGGCCCGGAAGACCTCGTGCATGACCGGGCTCTTGCCCACCATGCCGGCCAGCTCCTGACGCCCGCTCACCTCGGCGCGGAGCCGCACCACCTCCTCTTCGAGGGCGCCGTGCTCGATCAGATGCTGGACCTTGAGGCGCAGCGCCTCGGGCTCGAAGGGCTTGGTGACGTAGTCGGCGGCGCCGCGCTTCATGGCCTCGACGGCCGTGGCCACGGCCTTGGTGGCGGTGAGCACCACGACGGGCACCTGCAGCCCGCGCTCCCGCAGCTCCCCCAGCATCTCCAGGCCGTTGCGTCCCGGCATCAACAGGTCGAGCAGGATCAGGTCCGGCGGCTCGGCGTCGACACACTGGAGGGCCTCTTCCAGGTCGCCCGCCACCGAGACGTCGTAGGCGCTCTGCAGGAGCATGCGCAGGGAGGTCTGCACCCCCGGCTCGTCGTCGACGACCAGCACCCGCGGCATGGCGCCGAAGGTACCACGGTGCGCCCTCGACCAGCCTCGGGTCAGGCTCCTAGCGGGTGGGCGACGGCGCCGGAAGATCGATCACGACCACCGTTTCGGACGGGTCGCTCGCGTCGACCCGGAGGCTGCCGCCCTGGCTCTCGATCAGCGACTCGGCGGTCTCGAAGGAGAGTCCGACCTCGCGCAGGGTGGCGAGGGCGAGATCGCCGTCGCTGTCGGCCGACCCCGGAACCCGGTAGCGCAGCAGGACGCGGGTCTGGGCTCCTCCCTCGCGCTCGGCACGCTGACGGGACGCCAGGTAGAGGTCGCCCCGCTCGGGGACCTCGTCGACGGCGCGCTCGAGAAGCCCCGACAACGCCCCGCGCAGAGCGGCCTCGTCGCCGAGCACCTCCGGCCGTGCGCGGTCGAGCTCCTTCAGGACCAGCAGTCGCTTCGCGTGGATGCGGGCCCGCTCGGCATCGAGCAGCTCTTCGAGGAGAGCCGTCAGGTCCACGCGCTGCGGCGGGCGCGGCTCGCCCGACTCGCTGGCCTCGCCGGGGGAGGGGACGTCGTTGCTCGCGCCCATCTGCTCGAGTCGCTCGACCACGGCCTCGATGCGTCGCACGTCGTCGGCGACCAGACGCCCGAAGCGGTCGCGGAACTCCGGATCCTCGTAGCGTTCGGGCAGCAGGTCCGAGAAGGTGCGGATGGAGACCAGGGGGTTCCGGACCT
>JANQRO010000092.1 GCA_028284525.1 Myxococcota bacterium
CGGTCTCGAGCGGCTGCGGGCGCTGGTGCCGGTGCTCGCCGCGCTCTCCGGGTTCGACGCCGAGGCCATCGAGGCGGCCGTCGCGGCCTTCTGCGCGGAGCAGGGCGTCGGCATGGGCAAGGCGGCCCAGCCGCTGCGCGTCGCGGTGGCGGGGCGCACCGCGGGCCCGGGTCTCGGCGACACCCTGGCGATCCTGGGCCGCGACTCCGCGCTGGCCCGGATCGAGCGCTGTCTCGAGCGCTTCGCCTGAACCGGGGCCGCCGGGGCGCGGTGGGGAGCCTCAGCGCGGAGCGAGGGCCACGATCGCTTTGCGCGTCGCGACCAAGCGGTCTTCGTTCACCGGGCTCACGGCGAGCACCGGGACGTCGGCGCCGGCGTCCCGGAAGGCCTGGGGCTGCTCGCGACATCGCTCCGGGGAACCGAAGACGCACACCTCGTCGACCAGGGCGTCGGGAATCGCCGCCGCCGCCTCGCGCCGGTTGCCCGACTCCCACACCGTCTGCACCGCGTTCATCGCGTCCACGAACCCAGCGCGTCGCCACTGCCGCCGGTAGTTGGGGAGCTGCGCGAAGAAGGCCAGGTTGTAGCGCGCCGCCGAGCGCGCCTCGGTCTCGTCCTCGCTCACGAAGGTCGGGATGCTCAGGATGCAGCCAAAGCCGTCGGCGTCGCGTCCGGCGGTGCGTGCCGCGTCCTTCGCCGTCGACACCAGGGAGGGCAGGTACGACACCGGCGAGAGGAAGGGCATGATGCCGTCGCCGACCTCCCCGGCGACCACCGCGCTCTCGACGGTGTTGCCCGCGACGTAGACCGGGACCGGGTACTTCGACGGCGGGGGCTTCAGAAAGCCGCTCCCGGCGTTGCCCGCGAGGGCGTTCTGCACGAACTCGGTGTACTCGCGGAGCTTCGTCCGGGCGTCGCCCATGTCGATGCCCAGCGACTTCAGCATGCCCCGGTGGCTCATGCCGAGTCCCAATACCAGTCGGCCCCCGGACAGGTCCGCGATCGTGCGACACGTGGAGGCGGCGAGGAAGGGGTGCCGGAAGAAGATGTTGACGATGTTGGTCCCGACCTGGATGCGCTCGGTGCCCTCGGCGATCGCCTGGGAGCAGGCGAGGGCGTCGCCCTTGCCCTCGTTCACCAACACGTTCTCGAAGCCGTGCGTTTCGCAGAGCTGTCCGATCTCGACGAATTCCCGAGGCGGCGCCTCGGTCACTGTCGACAACACCAATCCCAAGCGCTCGTTGACCATCTCGCTCCCTTCGTCGCCGCCCGATTCCCTCGAGACGCGGGCGCGCCGACGCATCGCGTGGCGGGTCTGGAGTATATTCGAAAGCCGTGAGCTCGGAGTGCACCAAACCCGGCGGGCGTCGCATCGGCCTGATGCTCTGGCCCACCCCCGGCCTCGACGCGGGCTTCGAGCGGGGTGTGGCCGCCGAAGCGGTCGGCTATGACGACTTGTGGTTTCCCGACGGTGAGGGGATGCAGGACCCGATCGCGTTGGCGGCGGCGCTCGGGGTCGCCACCCGGCGGGTGCGGCTGTGCACCGGAATCGTCCCGGTGTACAACCGGCCCCCCGCCGTCCTCGCCACGGGGGTGGTCGCGGCGGAGCAGCGCGCGCCGGGCCGTTTGGTCCTCGGGCTCGGCTCGTCGACCAGCAACATGGTCGATCGCTGGTACGGGATCCCCTTCGAGCGGCCGGTCCAGCGGGTGCGCGAAGTCGTGACCCTGCTGCGTCAGATCCTCCGCGGCGAGAAGAGCGACTTCCGCGGCGAGACGATCCGCAGCCACGGCTTCCGCTTGAAGGAGCACCCGAGCGCTCCGGTGCCGATCTATCTGGCGGCGATGGGCCCGAGGATGCTGCAGCTCACCGGAGAGGTCGCCGACGGAGTGGTGCTCAACGACATGACCACCCCCGACCGGATGGACTGGGCCCTGGAGCAGCTCGACGTCGGAGCCAAACGCGCGGGTCGCCGGGTGGACCAGCTCGAGATCGTGATGCGTCGGGCGATCCTGGTGTGCGACGAGGAGGCGGAGGGCCGCGAGTTCTTCCGCCGCCACTTCGCCTTCTACGCCTCGGCCCCCGCCTACCAGGACACGGTGATCCGTCTCGGCTACAAGGACGCCGTCGAGGAGGTGCGGGCCGGCTACGCGGCGCGCGACCGCGCCCGCATCACGGCGGCGATCAGCGACGACATGGTGGAGCGGGTCTTTGTCTTCGGTGACGAGGGGCGGTGTCGCGGTCGGCTGCGCGCCGACTACGAGAGCGGGATCGAGACGGTCGCGGTGAGCCCCCAGGCCGAGGACGCCGCCGGCTTCGAACGCACCGCGCGCGCCTTCGCACCGGATGTGTTCGCGCGGGCCTGACGCCGCCCCGCAGACCCCCCTCGCACCCCACGTCCTCGCGCGGGCCGGAGGCCTATCCGCCCGCGAGCGGCGGGAGGAAGTGCACCTCGCTCCCGGGCTCGAGACGTTCGAGGAGCGGCTCCTGGATGATCTCGCCGTCGATCGCCACGGCGCTCTCCTCGCGCAGCCGGGTACCCACGCCGGGCCAACGGGCGTCGAGGGCCTCGTAGAGCTGGCGCATCGTCCGCGCCTCGATCTCCACGGGCCCCGTGCCGCCCGTCTGCGACGAGAGGGCGCTCGGCAGCGTCACGATCGCCACGGCGGCTTCGCCTAGGAGGCCTCCGGGCCGCTCGACTGCAGGGTCGCGAGGACACGCGGCGGCGACATCGGCGCGTGCTGCATCCGCACCCCGGTGGCCGCGGCGATGGCGTTGGCCACGGCCGCGATCGGCGGCACGATCGGCACCTCGCCCACCCCGCGCACTCCGTAGGGATGGCTCGGGTTGGGC
>JANQRO010000135.1 GCA_028284525.1 Myxococcota bacterium
TGGTGACCGCCGAGGGTGCGGAGGCGCCGCGGGGGCGAGGCGGAACGACGCGGCGTAGCGATAGCTACGGCAAGGAGTTCCAACGACGCATCCCGTGGATGCTCCCGCGCACGAACGGCATCAGGACTTCGGCGACACTACACTAGAACATCTCCGGCGTCCCGCGCTCCAGGCGGCGCGGATTCGTGTGGTCGGCGTCGCGTCCGAAGTAGCGCACCTCCTGCGCCTCCTCGGCGGAGTCCACGTAGCGAATCAGACGACCGGGCATCGCCTCCTGGGGTTGCCCCAGCACCACCGCCAGGCGCTTCACGCCCTCTTCGAGGACGTCGGCCACGGTGCGCGCGCCGAGCACGCGTCCCCCTTCGCGGATCGCATTGAGCCGGGCGAGCTCCTCGAAAGCCGTCATCAGCCCCTTGTGGGCCTCCAGCGCCGGCTGGTCGTTGTGGAGCGTCTGTTTGCTGCGCGTCCCCAGGCTCAGCAGGAGGTTCTGAGTGAAGTCGGGGAGTGCGTCGTCTTCGGAGGCCGATCTCAGGATCCCGAGAAGCTGATCCGACTCGATCTGCCGCGGGCCACCCTGCCACACCCAGACGACGTGTTCGATCGCGTGCAGCGCGCTCCACGCCACCTGACGGCCGCGCTCGAGGTTGCGGCGCCGCTCGAAAAACCACTCGACGACCGCGACCGTGATCACGATCCCCATGATCTCCGTACCGAGGTTGATCAGCAGGTTGACCGACAGCGCATCGGCGCCGACCTGCGATCCCATGATGTAGGCCGACCAGACCACGAGAGCCGCGACCACCAGACCAGCCGCGGGGAGCACGAGACGAGACATGTGGAACTGCGGTGTGGGGCGCATTCGAGTGTGTAGTCGTGAGTGGTACACATCAAACGTCCACAGGGTCGGGATCCTTCACTCCGCCCCGATCCGGGGTTGTCGCGCCCCGCACGCCGGGGGATGTTTCTCGGCATGCGATCTCTCCGCACCCTCCTGCCCTACTATCGCCCCTATCGGACGCCGTTGTTCGCGGGGTTGGTGCTCGTAGGAGTCGCCCAGGGTTTCACGATTCTCGGCCCCTGGGTCATGAAACTCGGGATCGACGCGCTGGGCGAAACGCCCGTCTCGTCGGAACGGATCGCGGTGCTCGCCATGGCCATCATCGGCATCACCCTTCTGGGCGGCGCCGCGCGCTACGGGATGCGGGAGCTGATCAACGGCGTCTCCCGCCGCATGGAGGTCGACCTCCGACGCAACTTCTTCGGCCACATGGTGCGGCTCGACGCCTCCTTCTACGCGGAGAACCGCACCGGCGACCTGATGAGTCGGGCCACCAACGACACCCTCGCGGTGCGCATGGCAGCGGGCCCCGCCGTGATGTATGCGGTCAACACGGTGGTGGGCTTCGTGCTGGCGTTGTCGCTGATGCTGTGGATCAGCCCGCGGCTCACGATGTACGCGGTGATCCCCATGGTGGTGCTCCCGGGGGTGGTGATCGGCTTCGGGCGCATCATCCACAAGCGGTACGAGGAGATCCAGGAGCACTACGCGACCATGTCGACGATGGTGCAGGAGAACCTGACGGGGATGCGCATCATCCGCGCCTACACGCAGGAAGACGCGCAGGCCGGAGAGTTCGACGCGCTCAACGAGGAGTACCGCGCCCGCAACATGCGCCTCGTGACGACCGCAGGGCTCTTCCACCCGATCCTCGGCCTGTTCAGCGGGGCGGCGATGGTGATCGTGCTCTACCTGGGCGGGCGCGAGGCGATGGCGGGCACCATCTCGCTCGGAGACTACGTCGCCTTCTTCTTCTACCTCGCCCTGCTGATCTGGCCGATGATCGCCCTCGGCTGGGTGACCAACCTGTTCCAGCGGGGCGCCGCCTCGATGGGGCGGATCAACGCCATCATGGAGCGCGAGCCCGCGGTGGCCGCGCCCGACGATCCCGTTCCGGTGGCCGAGCTGAAGGGCGAGGTGGAATTCCGCAACGTCGGGTTCACGTATCCGGGCACCGAACGCACCGTGTTGCGAGGCGTCTCCTTCGTGGCGCGGCCCGGTCAGACCGTGGCCATCGTCGGGGCGACGGGTTCGGGCAAGAGCACCCTCGTTTCGATGATCCCTCGGCTCTTCGACCCGACCGAGGGGGAGGTGTTGATCGACGGGGTCCCCCTGCCCCGCTACGACCCGCGCCAGCTGCGCAGCCGCATCGGCGTCGTGCCTCAGGACACCTTCCTGTTCAGCGAGACGATCGGCACCAACATCGCCCTCGGCATCGTGGGCGATGACGCCCCCGCATCGTCGGAGCCCGGCGAGAGTGAAGAGATGCGGTTCGACGAAGTCGGAGACGCCGCGCCGGTGGGGGTGGGGGTCGTACCCGAAGCCGTCGAACGGGCCGCTGCGATCGCCCAGCTCGACGATGCCATCGAGGGCTTCCCCCGCGGCTACGAAACCCTGCTCGGGGAGCGAGGCATCAACCTCTCGGGTGGTCAGAAACAGCGCACCACCCTCGCGCGCGCCATCGCGCGTGACCCGGTCGTACTGATCCTCGACGACGCCCTGTCGGCGGTCGATACCCACACCGAATCCAGGATCCTGAACGACCTGCGCGACGTCATGAAGCAGCGCACGTCGTTCATCATCTCGCACCGCGTGTCGGCCGTCATGGACGCCGACCTGATTCTCGTCCTGTCGGACGGCGAGATCACGGAGCGGGGCACGCACGACGAGCTCATCGCCGCCGGCGGCACCTACGCCCAACTCCTGCGCCGCCAGATGCTCGAAGCCGAGATCGGATCGGGCGTCGAGACGGTCTGACCCCTCTCCCACCCTCGACCCGGAGCCCACCATGTCGTTTCGAGGATTCCCCGCCGAGGGACTCGCCCTGCTCGGACGTCTTCCGACCTTCGACAAGGACAGCTTCAAGGCACACGCCGCCGGTTACAGGCGAGATCTCCAGAGCCCCCTGAAGGGCTTCGTCGACGCACTCGGGCCCGCCCTCTGCGCCCGGATCTCGGCCGACATCCAGTTCGCGCCGAAGACCCACGGGTCGATCGGACCGATCAACAACGACGTGCGGTTCAACCGCGACGCGCCCACATACAAGGACCACGTGCTGCTGCGGTTCTGGGAGGGGGAGCCCAAGAAGACGGCTCCGACCCTCTACGTGCGCCTCACCCCGACCGAGGTCGGGTTCGCCACGGGCGCGATGTTCGCCGACGTCGACCGTTGGCGCGAGGCCGTGGTCGAGCGAGGCGCCGAGTTGGCGTCGGCCCTCGATGCGCTGCTGGCCGACACCCAGGGCGATCTGGTCGGGGCGGAGCTCAAGCGGGTGCCCCGCGGCTTCGACGGCGACCACCCGCAGGCCGACCTGCTGCGTCACAAGTGGCTCCAGGTGCGCTGGCCGCGCGCCCTACCCGCCAACGTGCACGGCGAAGACTTCGTCGACTACTGCGCCGACGAGCTGGAGCGGGCGACCGCCGTGCACCGCTGGCTGGTGCGCGAGCTGACCGCCGATGGGACCAGGCGTTAGCGCCGGGACACCACTATATTGCGGGATCCACGATGATCCTTCCGGAGCGCCCATGAGTGCCACTGACGCCGCCGCCGCCGCCCCTCGCTCCCTCGGCGGGCACACCCCGCCCGAGCCGTACCAACCGACGCACAAGATCCGCGTCGTCACCGCCGCCTCGCTCTTCGACGGGCACGACGCCGCGATCAACGTCATGCGGCGCATCATTCAGGCCAGCGGCGCCGAGGTCATTCACCTGGGCCACGATCGCTCGGTCGACCAGGTGGTGCGGTGCGCGATCCAGGAAGACGCCAACGCGATCGCCCTGACCTCGTATCAGGGCGGGCATGTGGAGTACCTGAAGTACATGTACGATCGGCTGCAGGAGGAGGGCCGGGGCGAGATCCGCATCTTCGCCGGTGGCGGCGGGGTGATCCTTCCCGAAGAGGCCGACGACCTGCACGCCCACGGCATCACCCGCATCTATTCGCCCGATGACGGGCGTGCGATGGGGCTGCAGGGCATGATCAACGACCTCATGCAGCGCTCCGACTTCGCGGTCGGCGGCGACGCCTCGGAGGCCGATCTCGCCGCGGCGCGCACGCGCGAGTCGAAGGCGATCGCCCGGCTGATCTCGGCGGCCGAAAACGCATCCGAGGCCCACGCCGGACTCCTCGAGACGATTCGCGCCGAGGCGGCGACCCGCACCGTACCCGTGCTCGGGATCACGGGGACCGGCGGCGCCGGCAAGTCGTCGCTCGTCGACGAACTCGTGCGCCGCTTCCTGCTCGACACCACCGACCTGACGCTGGGCATCATCTCGGTCGATCCCACCAAGCGCCGTACCGGCGGGGCGCTGCTCGGCGACCGGATCCGCATGAACGCGATCGACGACCCCCGCATCTACATGCGGTCGCTGGCCACGCGGCAGGCGAATCTCGCGCTGTCGAGCCATGTGCGCGACGCGGTCGACATCCTCAAGGTCGCGGGCTTCGATCTGATCATCCTCGAGACCTCGGGCATCGGGCAGTCCGATACCGAGATCATCGATCACTCCGATGTCTCGCTCTACGTGATGACGCCGGAGTACGGCGCAGCGACGCAGCTCGAGAAGATCGACATGCTCGACTTCGCCGACGTCATCGCGCTGAACAAGTTCGACAAGCGCGGCTCGGCCGACGCCCTGCGCGACGTGCGCAAGCAGGTGCAGCGCAATCGCCGCGCCTTCGACATGCCGACCGAGGCGATGCCCGTGCTCGGCACGATCGCCTCGCAGTTCAACGACCCCGGCACCACCCGCCTCTACCGCACGCTGATGCAGCGGGTCACCGAGGTATGCGAGGTGCCGTGGGCCGGACAGGTCGCTCCGCCGGAGGCGCTCGACGAGTCCGAGAAGATCCACATCATCCCGCCCCAGCGGACCCGCTACCTCTCGGAGATCTCCGACACCGTGCGGCGCTACAACCGCTGGGTCGACGAGCAGGCCGAGGTGGCGCACCGACTGCAGGCCGTGATGGAGACGCTCCGGGTGGCGCAGGACGCGGCGGCCCGCGACGCGGGTGGGCGCGACGTCGCGACGGGCGACGCCCGCGCCGCCGGCGGTGGCGAAGGCGAGGCCCATCCCGGCGCGCTCGAGCCCGTCGAGGCGCTCAAGGCCGATCTGGAGCGGCAGCTCGACGGCGAGGCGCGCGCGCAGCTGGAGCAGTGGCCGGCGCTCCGCGAGTCCTACCTGGGTGAGGAGTACGTCTACGAGGTCAGAGGACGCGAGATCCGCGTCCCCACCACCACGGAGTCCCTCTCACACCAGGACATCCCGAGGGTGGCCCTCCCCGACTTCCGGGGGTGGGGCGACACCCTGAGCTGGCTGCTGCAGGAAAACGTGCCGGGCTCGTTCCCCTTCACCGCCGGCGTCTTCCCCTTCAAGCGCGAGGGTGAAGACCCCACGCGGATGTTCGCGGGCGAGGGCGGACCCGAGCGCACCAACCGGCGCTTCCACTACCTCTCCGCGGGGCAGCCGGCGGCGCGGCTCTCCACCGCCTTCGACTCGGTCACCCTCTACGGCAACGACCCGGCCACCCGGCCCGACATCTACGGCAAGGTGGGCAATTCAGGGGTGTCCATCTGCTGCCTGGACGACGCCAAGAAGCTCTACTCGGGCTTCGATCTGGCCGACCCGAAGACGTCGGTTTCGATGACGATCAACGGGCCCGCCCCGATGCTGACGGCCTTCTTCATGAACGCCGCCGTCGACCAGCAGTGCGAGAGGTACATCCGCGAGCAGGGGCTGGAGGCGGAGGTCGACGCGAGGATCGACGCCATCTACGCAGAGAAGGGTGTGGAGCGCCCCACCTACCGCGGCGAGCTCCCCGAAGGCAACGACGGACTCGGGCTGATGCTGCTCGGGGTCACGGGCGACCAGGTGCTCCCGACCGACGTCTACGAGAGGATCAAGGCCGAGACCCTCACGAAGGTCCGCGGCACGGTCCAGGCCGACATCCTCAAGGAGGACCAGGCCCAGAACACCTGCATCTTCTCGACCGAGTTCGCGCTGCGCCTGATGGGCGACGTGCAGGAGTACTTCACCCACAACGGGGTCCGAAACTTCTACTCCGTCTCGATCTCGGGATACCACATCGCCGAGGCCGGGGCTACGCCCATCACCCAGCTCGCCTTCACGCTGGCCAACGGCTTCACCTACGTCGAGTACTACCTCTCCCGGGGCCTCGACATCGACGCCTTCGCGCCGAATCTGTCGTTCTTCTTCTCCAACGGAGTGGACCCCGAATACGCCGTGATCGGCCGGGTCGCGCGCCGCATCTGGTCGAAGGCGCTCAAGCTCAAATACGGCGCCGGGGAGCGGTCGCAGAAGCTCAAGTACCACATCCAGACGAGCGGCCGGTCGCTGCACGCGCAGGAGATCGCCTTCAACGATATCCGGACCACGCTGCAGGCGCTCTACGCGATCAACGACAACTGCAACTCGCTGCACACCAACGCCTACGACGAGGCGATCACCACGCCCACCGAAGAGAGCGTGCGGCGGGCCATGGCGATCCAGCTCATCATCAATCGCGAGTACGGGTTGGCGAAGAACCAGAATCCGCTGCAGGGGGCGTTCATCATCGACGTCCTCACCGATCTCGTCGAAGAGGCCGTGCTGCAGGAGTTCGACCGCATCAGCGACCGCGGCGGTGTGCTCGGGGCGATGGAGACGATGTATCAGCGCGGCAAGATCCAGGAGGAGTCCCTCCACTACGAGACGCTGAAGCACACCGGCGAAATGCCCATCATCGGGGTCAACACCTTCCTCTCGTCCGAGGGCTCCCCCACGGTGCGTCCGGGGGAGGTCATCCGTTCGACGACCGACGAAAAGGGCGACCAGATCGCGACCGCGGAGTCGGTGCGCACCCGCAGCGCCGAGGCGGGCGCCGCTGCGCTGAAGCGGCTGCAGGAGGTGGCGCTGGCCGGCGACAACGTCTTCGCCGAGCTCATGGAGACCGCCAAGGTGTGCACCCTGGGGCAGATCACCGACGCGCTGTTCGCGGTGGGGGGGCAGTACCGGCGGAACATGTAGAGTCGCGTCCAGGGGACGCGGGTCGGCCACGTGACGTAGGGGACGCAGGGTCGGCCACGTAGCGTAGGAGCCGCGCGGCCGGCCACGTAGCGTACGGGGCGCGCGGTCAGCCACGTAGCGTACCGGGCGCGCGGTCAGCCACGTGCCGTCGATTCGAGCGGGCTCGCCTCCGGCCTTGTGATGTTCCAGTTTCTGGACTATGTATTCCCAAGTCTGGAACATCTACGTGGCGGTACGGACCATGGCGACGCTCAAAGCGACTCCCGCGATTCTCTACATCCTTCTCGCGCTCACCCAGGGCACGCGACACGGCTACGCGATCCTCGCCGACGTCGAGGAACGATCGAACGGGTCGGTCGGGCTGGGCCCCAGCTCCCTGTACTACACGCTCGGCCGGCTCGCCGACCGCGGGCTGATCGAGGAACGGGAGCATCCCTCCGATCCCGCGACCGCCGACGATCCGCACGCCGAGCAGCGCCGCTACTTCGCGCTGACGGGGAGGGGCAAAGCATGGCTCGAGGCCGAGTTGGGACTCCTGACGGGGCTGGTCGATCAGGCGCGCGCGCTCGGGCTGAAGGTGGGAGGGTGAGCCGGCCACGCCTCCCGCTCGAGCGGCTTCATGGCTGGCTCGTGGCGCTCCAGGCTCCGGGCCCGCACAAGGCCGACGCCCTGCGCCTCTTTCGGGAGTGGGTGGGCGGCGCCCCCGACGCCGATGTGGCGCGGCGACGGGCGCGGCGGGCGGTGGCCGACGCGGCGGGGACGGTCGTTCGCTCCTGGGCCCACACGGCGCGCACCGCGGGAGCCGCAACCCTCGGCGTCGTCGGGGCCGCGGCTCGACAGGTGGCGCGCGAAGCCCGCGTCCGGCCGCTGCAAGCCGGCGTCGCCGTCGGTGCGCTCGCGATCGCCGTGGGTGTGAACGCGGCCCTGTTTTCGGCGGCCGAGACGCTTCTGGTGCGGGACCTCCCGTACGCCGACGCCGACCGGATCGTGCAGGCGCGCGGCTACCGGGTGACCGCCTTCGGCGCAGACGGCGGCTTCGTGGTGCGCGACGCCTTCGGGGCCGCACCGGGAGTCGAGTCGACCGCCACCTACACCCCCGACGGATCGGCCACACTCACCGGCACCCGCAACCGGCGGGTTCGACTGGCGCACGTGTCGCCCAACTTCTTCACCGTGATGGGGGTGGAGCTGCCGCTCGGCGGCGGATTCGAGGGGCTGGGCCCCGGTGTGCGTGCCGCGGTGATCGGTCACCGGCTCTGGCGAGCCGACCTGGCGTCCGACCCCGGCGTACTGGGCCGTGACGTGATCCTCAACGGCATCGCCTACCAGGTCGTGGGTGTGGCCCCGCCCGAGGTCCGGTTTCCGGGCGACGTCGACCTCTGGATCTCGTATCCGCCCGAGTTCGAGTTCCTCGGGGGGGCCTACGGCGCCGACGCGGTCGGACGGCTCCAACCCGGGATCCGCGCCGACGACGTCGCGGCTGCGATGGCCGAGGTCACCGCCGCCGACCGGGCCGAGTATGTCGAGATGGGCTACGACCTGCCGCCGCCCACCCGCCTCGTTCCTCTGCGCGACGAGCTCGTGGGATCGGTGCGGGGGCCCGTCCTGCTGCTGCTCGGTGCGGCGGGTCTCGTGCTCCTCCTGGGCGCGCTCAACCTCACCACGGTCTGGATCAACCGGGTGTTGGAGCGCGCCGACGAGCTTCGCACGCGTCGCGCCCTGGGGGCCTCGACCCGACGTCTCGTAGGCCATCTCGTGGCCGAGGTCACGTTGCTCTCGCTGGTGGGTGGGGTCGCGGCCCTCGCCGTCGCGTCCGTCGGCACGACGGTGCTGGCCACCCGCCTGCCCGCCGACATCCCGGGCGTCCGCGATCTCGGCGTTTCGCCGGCGACGGTACTGCTCGCGATCGGCCTCAGCCTGGGCCTGGGGGTCGTCGTGGGACTCGTCGCGGGTGTCGGCGGCGGCACCGCCGGGGTGGCGGGCTCACGGGTAGGCCGCACCCGAGGTCGCGCGGGGCTGGAGCGCGCCCTCGTCGTCGCGCAGGGCGCGCTGGCTCTCGTGCTGGTGGTCGGGGCGGTCGCTACCGGGCGCTCGCTCCAGCGCCTGGCCGCTGTCCCCCTGGGCTTCGAGCCCGACGCGACGCTGTCGCTCACCGTACGCTTGCCGGCCGCCGAGGCGGAAACCGCCAAGGCGATTCGCACCTACGCCCGCGCCGTCGAGGATCGGCTTCAGACGGTCGCCGGTGTGGAGCGGGTGGGGTGGACGAGCCGCCTCCCGCTCTCTCCGGGCATTGCGAGCGGGGCGCGTTTTCGCCTCCCTGGAACCAGCGAGGCGGCCGCCTTCAGTTCGACGGCCACGTCGGCGAGCGAGGGCTTCCTGGATGCGGCGGGGATCCGCTTGCTGGCCGGTCGCGGCATCGACGACGAAATGCTCGGCGACGAGATCGTGATCAACGCGGCGCTGGCCGACACCCTCTTCGGTGGTGCGGCGGCGGCCGTGGGTGCCGTCGTCGAGGAGATGCACCTCGAGGACGAGGTGACGACGTGGGTCCCGCTTCGGATTCGCGGTGTGGTGGGGGCGGTCCGGCCCCGCGGCCCCCGCAACGGCGCCGCGAAGGCGCACTACGTCCCTCCGGAGCGCTTCGCGACCCGCGAAATCGGCTTCGCCATGCGCGTGCGTGGCAATCCCGCCGAATGGCGCGCGGCCGTCGAGAGCGCGGTGCTGGAGGTGAACCCCCGCATCGTGCCCTACGACGTTCGCTCCCTCCGCGAGGCCGCCGACGGCACGGTGGCGACCGACCGCGTCCTCGCGCAGGTCATCACCGGGTTTTCCCTGGCGGGGCTCGCCCTGGCCGCGCTGGGTCTGTACGGCGTCATCGGTCGGTACGTGGCGAGTCGCCGCCGGGAACTCGGGGTGCGGATCGCCATCGGGGCTCGCCCCCGAGGACTCGTTCTCGGACTCGTCCGCAGCGGCGTGACGCTGGGGATCGCCGCGGTCGCGGTTGGGATCCCCCTGGTGCTACTCGCGCTCCCCGCCCTCGAGGAGCGCCTCTTCGAGGCGGCGCCGGCAGACGAGCTCTGGGTGCTCGGGTGGGCCGGAGTCCTCGTCGTCGTCGTTTCGGCGCTGGCGGCGTGGATTCCCGCGCGTCGCGTCACCCGCATCTCGCCGCGCGACGCGCTGCTGTGAGAGCGGTGCCCACCGGGGGCGACTGCATCCAGCACCGCCGAACAAGAGGCCGCTTCGATGTCCCTGGTGGAGAGCGACGTCCCTTGACCATCGTGCATGCACCATGCATGGTCTGTGCATGGCTACCAAGACGATTTCGCTTCGAATCGACGCGTATGAGCGCCTGCGCCGCGCCCGACGGCGTCCGGATGAGTCCTTCACCGAAGTAGTGCTCCGGGCCGAGTGGCCGGACCGTGGGTTGACCGCGCGAGAGGTGCGTGCCGCGTACGCGTCGGAGGGGCCGCTCTTCGACCGGGACGCCCCGGCCCGAATCGAGGAGGCGGACGCCGCCGACCGGTTCCCGCCCGACAAGTGGGGAACCGGTTGATCCTCGAGACGACCTTCCTGATCGACCTCGAGCGAGAGGCCCGGAAGGGAGCGCATGGCCCCGCCTTCCGGTTCCTTGATGACGTCCCCGATAGCCGGCTCTCGATCACCCTGATCTCCGCCGGCGAGATGGCGTCCGGCATACGCGCCAAAGACCGGGAAGCATGGGAGCGCCTCCTTCAACGCTTCGACGTCCTCGCCCCGGATCGGGATGTGGCATGGTGCTACGGACGCCTCTACCAGCAGTTGAGGAAGGGCGGCACTCCGATCGGTGCCAACGATCTATGGATCGCCGCCACGGCGGTGGCTCACACGCTTCCGCTCGTGACCAGAAACGCCGACGAGTTCGAACGGGTGCCGGAGCTCGAAGTCGTCCGCTACTGACCGCTTAGGTTTCGGGCTTAGCCGTCGAACACGTCCAGCAGTCGCTCGACCGCGACCGAAGGCGGGAGCCGTCCCTCGAGCACCGCCTCTTCGACCTCGCTGCGGACGGCCTGCACGCCGGGGTGCCCCGAGAAGCGCGCCACCAGCCGCTCCTCGACCATGGTGCGCACCCACTGCAGCGCCTGGTCTCGCCGACGCGCCTCGAAGGTGCCGGCCTCGCGCGCAGCCGAGACGAAGCCCTCGACCACCTGCCACACCTCGTCGACGCCGTCGCCGGTGAGCGCCGAGCACGTCAGCGCGCGCGTCTGCCACCCCTCGGTGGCGGGGGCCAGGTAGTGCAGCGCCTGGGCGTACTCGGCCCGCGCCCGCTTCGCCGGCATCAAGTTGTCACCGTCGGCCTTGTTGATGACCAGGGCGTCGGCCAGTTCGATCACACCCTTCTTGATCCCCTGGAGCTCGTCGCCCGCTCCGGCCAGGAGGAGCAGCAGGAAGAAGTCGACCATCGAGCGCACCACGGTCTCGCTCTGCCCCACCCCGACCGTCTCGACGAAGATCACGTCGAAGCCGGCCGCCTCGCACAACAGGATCGTCTCGCGGCTGCGACGCGTGACCCCGCCCAAGGTGCCCGCGGTGGGTGAGGGACGGATGAAGGCCTCCTCGCGTCGCGAGAGCTCTTCCATGCGCGTCTTGTCGCCGAGGATGCTGCCCCGGGTCACACTGCTGCTGGGGTCGACGGCCAGCACAGCGAGCCTGTGGCCGGCGTCGCACAGCCGCGTGCCGAGCGCCTCGATGAAGGTGCTCTTGCCCACCCCGGGCACCCCCGTGATCCCGACCCGCACCGACTCGCCGGTGTGCGGCATGATGCCCGCCAACACCTCCTGCGCGAGGGCCTCGTGGTTCGCCGCCCGGCTCTCGACCAGGGTGATGGCCTGCGCCAGAATGCTCCGGTCGCCCCCGAGGATCCCCGCGATGTAGTCGGCGGCGGTGAGGCGGCGCCGTTGGGACGCCGGGTCAGGCATCGGCGCCCGGGGGCCCGGCGTCGGCGGCCGCGGTCCCCGCGTCGGCACCCGCGGTCCCCGCGTCGGCACCCGCGATCCCGGCATCGGCACCTGCGGTCCCGGCATCGGCGCCGGCAGTCCCCGCGTCCTCGCCCGCGGTCCCGGCATCGACGCCCCCTCCCGGCTGCCCCTCGTGGCCGAGGCGCACCCACAGCTCCTCGATCACCTTTTGCGCCGCGACCGGAATCACCGTGCCGGGTCCGAAGATCGCAGAGGCCCCGTTCTCCAAGAGGAAGGCGTAGTCCTGGGCGGGGATCACCCCACCGGCCACGATCATGATGTCGGGGCGATCGAGCGCCGCGAGCTCGTCGCGCAACTGCGGAAGCAGCGTCTTGTGCCCGGCCGCCAGCGAGCTCATGCCGATCACGTGCACATCGTTCTCGACCGCCTGCCGCGCGGTCTCGGCCGGCGTCTGGAAGAGGGGACCGATGTCGACGTCGAAGCCCATGTCGGCGAAGGCGGTGGCGATGACCTTGGCGCCGCGGTCGTGCCCGTCCTGCCCCATCTTGGCGATGAGAATGCGAGGACGGCGTCCCTCCGCCGCCTCGAAGTCGTCGGCCATGGCGCGCACTCGGTCCATCTCGTCGGCCTCCCCGTATTCGCTGCTGTAGACGCCGGTGATCGAACGGATCACCGCCTTGTGGCGACCCGTGACCGCCTCGACGGCCCCGGAGATCTCGCCGAGACTCGCCCGAGCCCGGGCGGCCTCGACCGCGAGGGCCAGCAGGTTGCCTTCGCCCGAGTCGGTGGCGCGCGTGATCGCCGCCAGCGCCGCCTCCACCCGCGCCTCGTCCCGCTCGGCACGCATCCGCGCGAGGCGCTCCACCTGGGCCTGGCGCACCGCGGTGTTGTCGACCTCGAGGATGTCCAACTCGTCTTCCGCCTCACGACGCCACCGGTTCACCCCGACGATCGTTTCGCGGCCCGAGTCGATGTGCGCCTGGCGACGGGCGGCCGCCTCCTCGATCCGCATCTTCGGGAGCCCGGTCTCGATCGCCTTCGCCATCCCCCCGAGTCCCTCGATCTCCTCCATGTGTCCCCAGGCACGCCGCATGAGGGCGTCCGTCAACGCCTCCACGTAGTACGAGCCGCCCCAGGGGTCCACGACTCGCGTGATCCCCGTTTCCTCCTGGAGGTGCAGCTGCGTATTGCGGGCGATCCGCGCCGAGAAGTCGGTAGGGAGCGCGATGGCCTCGTCGAGGGCGTTGGTGTGGAGGGACTGCGTGTGGCCGAGAGCCGCGGCGAGCGCCTCCATACAGGTGCGGACCACGTTGTTGTAGGGGTCCTGCTCCGTAAGGCTCCACCCTGACGTCTGCGAGTGGGTTCGGAGCGCCATCGACTTGGGGTTCTTGGGCTCGAATCCCCGGATCAGCTTCGCCCACAACAGGCGCGCGGCCCGCATCTTGGCCACCTCCATGAAGTAGTTCATCCCGATCGCCCAGAAGAACGACAGGCGGGGGGCGAAGGCGTCGATGTCGAGTCCCGCGGCGAGCCCGGTGCGCACGTATTCGAGGCCGTCGGCCAGCGTATAGGCGAGCTCGAGGTCGGCCGTCGCTCCGGCCTCCTGCATGTGGTAGCCGGAGATGCTGATCGAGTTGAAGCGGGGCATCCGCTCGGCCGTGTAGGCGAAGATGTCGCCGATGATCCGCATCGAGGGGGCCGGCGGATAGATGTAGGTGTTGCGGACCATGTACTCCTTGAGGATGTCGTTCTGGATCGTCCCCGCCAGACGCTCCGGAGCGACCCCCTGCTCCTCGGCGGCGACGATGTAGAACGCCATCACGGGGAGCACCGCCCCATTCATCGTCATCGACACCGACATGCGATCGAGCGGGATCCCGTCGAAGAGGATCTTCATGTCGAGGATCGAGTCGATCGCCACCCCCGCCTTGCCCACATCGCCCACGACGCGCTCGTGGTCGGAGTCGTAGCCGCGGTGCGTCGCCAGGTCGAAGGCGACCGACAACCCCCGCTGCCCGGCGGCCAGATTCCTGCGGTAGAAGGCGTTGCTCTCCTCGGCGGTGGAGAAGCCCGCGTACTGCCGGATGGTCCACGGCCGCGCGGCGTACATCGTGGCGTACGGACCCCGCAGATACGGGGGGATCCCCGCGGTGAAGCCGAGGTGTTCGAGGGACTCCAGATCGGCGGCGGTATACAGCGGACGCACGTCGACCTGCTCCACCGTCTCGCGGATGTGCGCCTCGAACGGCTGGCCCGTTCGCGCCTCGAGCCGGGCCTTCCAGTCGTCGAGCGATCCCTCGGCGAAGGTGAAGTCGTCGTAGCCGAGGGTGGTGAAGTCGGGGGACGTCATGGCGGCGCTCGTGCCTGCGTCGGTGCTCATGAGGCGATCCCCATGCGGTCGAGGAGGCGGGTGTGGAGCTCGACGGCGTCGGCGCCCAGGTAGACGAAGTCGTCGACCCCGGCCTCCTGCAAGGCGGCGACCTGGTCGGGCGGGCACCCGGCGAGGAGGACGATGGGGGTCGGCTGCGCCGGTGCCGCGGTTGCAGCCGAGCTCGCGGTCGTAGCCGGAGGAGCGGCCGCGGTCGCAGCGGGAGGGGCGGTCGCGGTCGCAGCTGGAGGGGCGGTCGCGGGCGCAGCCGGAGGAGCGGTCGCGGGCGCGGCCGGAGGAGCGGTCGTGGGCGCAGCCGACGTCGCAGTCGCAGCGGGAGCCGAAGCCGCAGCCCGCAGCGCCGCCACGAGGGGCGCGACGAGCTCGGCGTACGTGTCGTCGGTCGAGCAGATGGCGATCACGGGGGCGCCCGATGCGGCCGCGGCCCGACCCGCCTCGTCGGGGGAGTCGAAGCCGCGGTCCCCCTCGACCGCGAAGCCGCCCACCTCCATGAAGCCCGTCGTGAACTCCGCGCGCGCCTTGTGCTGACCGACCGGACCCAACTTGGCCAGGAAGACGCGGGGCCGCTCACCGCCGCTCTCCACATGATCGGCGACCCGACGCCGGACCGTCTCGAAGGGTTCGGCCTGACGAACCGCCGGCACCGGTGTGGCGCGTGTGACCGTTTCGTCGCCGCGACGGAGGGTGCGTGCGAGCCCGCCGAGCGACGCGCCGGCGGCCGCCGCCGAGACGAGAGCCTCCATCACCTCGGCGTCCGGCG
>JANQRO010000157.1 GCA_028284525.1 Myxococcota bacterium
CGGTGGCGCGGAGCGCCCGGCGTGCCCCGGCGAGACGGGTGGCGACGGTGACGACTCCGGCGATCGCCAGCACCCACAGCGCTGGCTCGAGCCAACCGAAGAAGGCCCCGACGCCCAGCACCGCCAGGCGCTCGCCGCGCTCGAAGACTCCGCCGCGGAGCGCGGCCCCGAGTGCCTCGGCGCGGGCCTTCGCGTACGACGTGAGGAGCGCGGTCGACAGGGCCACCGCCGCCACCGCGACCAGGAGGCTGTCCCCGCCGCGGGTGGCCCAGACGATCACCCCGAGGTAGATCGCGAGGTCCGAGACGCGGTCGAGGGTCGAGTCGAGAAACGCGCCAAAGCGGCTCGCCCGCCCCTGGGCCCGGGCGAAGGGACCGTCGAGCAGGTCGCAGACGGCCCCCGCGGCGATCCACAGCGACCCGGTGCGCAGCGAGCCCGACGCGAGCATGACCCCGGCCACCCCGGAGAGCAGCGCTCCCCCCACACTGAGCCAGATCGGCGGGATCGGGATCCGCAGCAGCGGACCCAGGGCCGTCGCGATCCACGCGTCGAGGCGATCGCCGTAGCGACCCTTGATCACGTGGGCGAACCGCCCGGGCCGCCGCGCGCGCTAGATCGAGGAGGGGGGCGCTCCGCCGCCACCGAACTCACCGCCGCCGCCGAGCCCGGATGCCGGGGCCGCCGGGGCCGGTGCCGCGAGCTCGGCTGCGGGAGCGGTCTCGGCGTCGTCCTCGGCCTCGTCCTCCCGCTGATCGATCTTGTCCGACACATCCGGGAGGGCAGCCAGCTCCTGGTCGACCTCTTCGGGGGAAATCCACCCCGGTCGTTCCAGCAACCTGCGATCCATGCGCATCATATCCTTGGATCGGTTCGGCACGGAGTCCTCCTCGCTTGGGTGGCTGCGCTCAAGCCGTGGCGGCGGGGGGCGAGAACGGCGCAAGCTAGCAGAATTGGCGGCACCAAGGCCCTCTGGTAGCCTCGCTCGCGGCCTCGCACGGGCCTTCTGGCGCGCCCGGCGTCGTCGCGGAGGATCTCTCGTGACCCGATCCCGTCCCCTCCGACTGCGCGTCGCCCTGGCGACCGGGTCGCTCCTCGCTCTCCTCGCCTTCGCCGCGGGATGCGCCACCCACGCGCCCATCCCGGTGTACGGCGACCTGCCGAGTGCCGAGGAACTCTACAAAGAGGGGCTCGCCGAGCTCGAGTTCCAGAAGAAGCGCCGCTTCCTGCCCGCCGACTACATGGTGGCCATCGAGACCTTCCAGGACATCATCGACAACTACCCCTACAGCGATCAGGCGGTCCTGGCCGAGCTCGCGATCGCCGACGCCTACTACGAGCAGGGCGGCTACGACGAGGCGATCTCCTACTACACCGATTTTGCAGATCTGCACCCCGAGCACGAGCGCGTCCCCTACGCGATCTACCGCCGCGCCCTCTCCCACGCGGCGCAGAGCAAAGAGGCCGGGCGCGACCAGACCGAGACGATGCGCGCCGTCGACACCCTCGAGCGTCTGATCGTGCGCTTCCCCCATTCGCCCTACACCGTCGAGGGCGAGCAGCTGTTGATCGAGCTGCGCACCCGGATGGCGCGGCACGACATGGGGATCGGCGACTTCTATTTCCGCAAGAGCGAGTACCCGTCGGCCGCGGAGCGCTACCGCGATCTCCTCAACCGCTTCCCCGGCCTCGGCCTCGACGCCGAGGCGCTCTACAAGCTGGGGCTCTGCTACACGCGCATGAACCGCGAGGGCGAGGCCCACGAGATCTTCCAGGTGATCCTCGACAACTACGAAGGCAGCGAGGTCGCGGACGCCGCGGCCGACCTGATTCCCGCGGCGAACTAGCGAGGCATGGCCGGGGGGACGACGCCGCTGCGGGGCAGCGAGCGGGCCTCGCTGCGTCTCGGCAAGCGCTTCTACGAGCGCGGCATGCTAGAGCCCGCCGTCGAGCACCTGGAGCGGGTGGTCCGGCTGCGCCCCGAGTTCGCCGACGTCCACTACATGCTGGGCATGCTCTACGAGCGACGTGGCGAGCTCGACGCCGCCGTCGCTTCGCTCTCCGAGGCCCTGCGCATCAACCCGGGATACGCCGAAGCGCGGCTCGCACTGACCGCGGTCTACGAGCAGCTCGGCGACTACGTCCAGTCGGAGATCGTCGCGGGCGCCGCCCCGCCGGCGGACGTGGCGGGCCCGGTCGACGCCACCACCGACGCCAAGCTCGCCAACCTCCAGGCGGCCCTGGGGGACGCCTACCGCGAGGTCGGCGAGTACGCCGATGCGATCGAGGCCTATCGCAAGGCCCTGGCGCGCCGGCCCGACTTTCTGGATGTTCGCTACCGCCTGGCCACGGTGCTGCGGGAGGCGGGGTTGGCGTCGCAGGCCATCCGTGAGCTCGAGTCGTCGTTGCGCCGTCACCCCGACTGGACCCAGGCGCGGGTCCAGCTGGGGCTCACCTACTACTCGCTGGGCCAGTGGAGCCGGGCGCGGACGCTGTGGGAGCAGTGTCTGGAAGACGAGCCGGACCGCCCCGACGTCCGGATGTATCTGCGACTCCAGGACGGAGACCCCCCGCCGGAGGAAGCCGAGGAATGACAGCACTCGATGCCGTCGTCGTCGCCGTGATGACGATCGCCCTCGTGCGGGGGCTGTGGATCGGGCTCGTCCGCGAGCTCTTCTCGCTCGGCGCGATCGTCGCCGCCTGCATCGCCGTACGGCTCTTCGCCGGCGGCGCCGGCGAATGGCTCGCCGGGCGCAGCGGCATCGCCGAGTCGGTGGCGACCGCGGTCGCCGGGGTGGCGATCGGGATCGGCGCGCTCGCGCTGCTCGCGATGATCGGTCGCTTCGCCAAGCGGGGGGTCGACAAGGTCGGCCTGCGCGCCGTCGACCGCATGGGTGGCGCCGTGCTGGGCTCTGCCGAGGGTGTGATCGTCGCCGCGGTGGTGCTGCTGGTCGCGATCTTCGCCTTCGGCCGCGACGACCCGCTGGTCTCCGACTCGAGAAGCGTCGAAGCCTTCGACGTGCTCGAGGAGTGGGCCCTCGGCCCCGACGAGCTCGAGCTCCCCGACGTCGCCGCACCCCTCCCCCCCGAAGACTGGGACTGAGCCCGGCGCGGGCCGCGCCGGGCTATTTCATCTTCGCGCGAGCCGCGACCGCGCGCGCGATGGCGGGAAGCGCCGCTTCCGCCGTCGCGATCGCGTGAATCGTGTAGTCGATGAACGGCGCCCAGTTGGCGGCGCCCTCGGAGACCACCTCGACCGAGTCGGCCTCGACGAGCACGAAGTCCTGCCCGTCCGGGGTCACCCACTGACCCTGGATCGTGAGACCCGCCGGGGGGGACCAGGTCTGGTACACGTCGAGCATTCGCTGCTGATCGTCTTCGTCGAGATCTCTCCACACCCCATGACACATGAACAGCACGAACGATTCCTCCAGTCGTCGCCGCGAGACACGTTGACGCGTCACGCCTAGCTTCGCAGGCTCTCCAGGAAACGCAGGATCGCCGCGTTGGTTTCGGCGGGCTTCTCCATCTGCACCCAGTGGCCGGCGCCGTCGATGATCTCGAGCAGACGCAGATCGTCGAAGGCGGCCTCGAAGGGCTCGCGCCAGTTCGGGTCGACCAGCAGCCCCACGTCCCGAGAGCCCGCCGCGAAGGCCGCGGGGCGACGGAAGCGCTTGCCCTCGAGCTCGGGGGTGCTGTCGTTGTTGGTCGGGATGTTGCGGTACCAGCTGTTCGGGCCGTAGAAGCCGCTCTTGCGGTACTCGCCGACGTAGACCTCGAGGTCTTCCTGGCTGAGCCAGGGCGGGAGCTTCTCCGGTGGCGGGAAGACCTCTCGGAAGCTCGCCGTCGCCGGGTGTTCGATCTGTCTCAGAAAGGTGCCGGTGGGCGCCTGCCCGCCGAGGGCGTAATAGATGCCCGCAAGCGAGCCCTCGATGTCGGCCTCGAGGTCCGCCTCCGCGAGTCCCACGGTCTGGAAGAGCCGCGCGTACCAGAACCCGTCTTCCGGCGGGTCGACGAAGGCGGGGGAGAGCCGCCAGAAGGGCACCGAGAGCCCCATGATCGCCGTACAGACGTCGTCGTGGAGGAGCGCCGTGTTCCACGCCGCGATGCAGCCCCAGTCGTGGCCGATCAGCGTGAACTCGTCGTAGCATGGAGATGTCTGTTTTATTTTGATTGATGAAG
>JANQRO010000159.1 GCA_028284525.1 Myxococcota bacterium
GGGTGGCGAGATCGTCGTCCTGCTCGGTCCACGTGATCCGGCCCGCGGCGACGGCGTCGACCGCTTCCGCCACCCCGTCGGCGGCCAGCTGCGCCAGCCGCTCGCCGAGACTCGCGGCGTCGTCGTCCTCGCGGATCGGGGTCGCGCGCACCAGGGCCACCGGCCCCGCGTCCATCTCTTTCTCCACCCGCATGATCGACACGCCGCTCTCCGGGTCACCCGACAGGATGGCGTAGGGGATCGGGGCCGCGCCGCGGTGTCGCGGTAGCAGGCTCGCGTGGGCGTTGATCAGGTAGCCACAGCGCGGGAGCTCGCGCACGCTGCGAGGCAGGAACTGGCCGAAGGCCACGACGACCCCGAGGTCGGCGTCGAAGTCCGCGAGTTCCGCCCGCGACTCGGCGGCGCCGACCTTGTCCGGTTGGAGGACGGGGATGTCGTGACGCCGGGCGCAGGCGGCCACCGGTGGCGGGGTGAGCCTGCGGCCCCGACCGCTGCGGCGGTCGGGCTGGGTCACCGCGGCCACCACGTCGTGGGGACCGGCGACGAGCCGCTCGAGGGTGGGGAGGGCGAACTCGGGCGTGCCGAAGAACAGAATACGGAGTGCGCGACTCAGGGCCGCTGCACCGGGGGCGCCGGCGGCCGCTCGCCGCCGGTCGGCCACGCGAGCTCTTCGTTGCGGTGGAGCTTCTTGCGCTTCTGCACGTAGAGGTTGCGCTTCAGCAAGCTCAGCCGGTCCACGAAGAGCACGCCGTCGAGGTGGTCGAGCTCGTGCTGGAAGCACACCGCCCGCAGGCCTTCCACCGACTCGACGATCGGCTCGCCGTCGAGACCCGTGGCGTGGAGCTCGACACGCTCGGCGCGTTCGACGTCGGCGGTGAAGTCGGGCACCGAGAGACACCCCTCGGTCCACACGAGCCGCCCCTCGCCGCCGCGGATCTCGGGGTTGACGAGCACCGTGGGTTTGCGGTCCGCGTCCTCTTCGGTCCAATCGGTGTCTACCACGACGAGACGGATCGCGTGGCCCACCTGGGGCGCGGCGAGGCCGATCCCGGGCTCGTCGTACATCGTCTCGAGCATGTCCTCGGCGAGCCGCCGGATCTCGTCGGTGACTTCGCGCACCGGCTCCGACACACGTCGTAGACGCGGGTCCGGAAACTGCAGGACTTCGAGGATCGCCATCGCGGCGCAGCGTAGCGGCGAATCCTACCCGGCGCTGCCGGAGAGACGCTCCCGTCGCGTCGGCGGAGGCCGGCTAGAGCATGCTCAGGGGAAACGCGTCGACGGCGACGCGCAGCGCGCCGTCTTCGAGCTCGCGCCCCGCGCGCGCCAGGGACCACCCCACCTCGTGGAGTTGCTTGGCGTCGCGACCCTTCACCAGAAAGTGCACACGCTCGCGGTCGCGCAGTCGGGACAGCGGCGCCGGTGCGGGGCCCAGGACCTCGAGGGTCGGCGTGTCGAAGGCTTCGTTCGCGCGGTCTCCCGCGCCGACGGCGCCCGCCCGGCGGACCCCGTCGGCGAGGGTGTCGCCAGCGCGGCGCGCCACGGCGGCATCGGGAGCGGTGACGAGCACCCGCAGGAGCCGCGTGTAGGGCGGGTAGCCGAGGGCGCTGCGCTGCCGCATCTCCTCGCGGTAGAAGCCCTCGTAGTCGTGGGTCGTGGCGCAGCGGATCGCATAGTGCTCGGGGGAGAAGGTCTGCACCACGACCCGCCCGGGCGCGGCGCCACGTCCGGCGCGTCCGGCGACCTGGGTGAGCAGCTGAAAGGTGCGCTCGGCCGCCCGGAAGTCGGGGTGGTGGAGCGCGAGGTCCGCCGCGATCACCCCGACGAGGCGCACGCCCGGAAAGTCGTGCCCCTTCGCGACCATCTGGGTGCCGATCAGGATGTCGAGTCGGCCCTGGGAGAGGGCGTCGAGGATCTCTTCGGTGGCACCCCGGCGCGCGCTGCTGTCTCGGTCGAGACGCCCGATCCGCGCCCCGGGGAAGAGCTGGCGCACCTCCTCTTCCAGACGCTGGGTACCGAGCCCGAGCAGCGCCGTGTCCGGCGCGCCGCACCCGCTGCAGTGGTCGGGGGGGTCGCGCTCGGCGTCGCAGTAGTGACACCGCAACACGCGATCCGGCGCGTGGTACACCAGCGACACGTCGCAGTGTTCGCAGCGCTCGGCGTGACCACACTCGAAGCAGAAGACCCGGGTGGAGAAGCCTCGGCGGTTCAGGAACAGCACCGCCTGCCCACCGTCGTCCAGGGTCTCGCCCAAGGCGTTGTGCAGCGTCCGGGAGAGGACGAGCTTGCGCCCGCGCGGGAGCACGGCGCGCTCTGCCTCGAGGTCGACCAGCTCGACGCTCGGAAGCGGTCGCCCCGCGACGCGCCGCGACAGGACGAGACGGCGCAGCGCCCCCCGGTCGGCGGCGTGGCGGGTCTCGAGGGACGGCGTCGCCGAGCCCAGGATCAGCGGACAGCGGTGCGCCGCGGCGCGGCGCCGCGCGAGGTCGACGGCGTGGTAGCGAAAGCCCTCTTCGTTCTTGTACGCGCCGTCGTGCTCCTCGTCGACCACGATCAGCCCGATCTCGCGCAGTGGGGCGAAGAGCGCCGAGCGAGCGCCCACCGCGATCGGAGCCCCGCCCCGATGCAGCCGGTGCCACTCGCCCACGCGCTCGCCCGCGCCGAGGCCGCTGTGCAACACCGCGACCCGGTCGCCAAAGCGCTCTTCGAGGCGGGCCACGAGCTGGTGGGTGAGGGTGATCTCGGGAACCAGCACCAGGGCCTGCCGGCCCAGCTCGAGCGCCTCCGCGATCGCCCGCAGGTAGACCTCGGTCTTGCCACTTCCCGTGACACCGTGGAGCAAGAAGGCCTCGTGGCGCCGCGCCCGCAACGCGTCGCCCACGTCGCGGCGGGCGGCGTCCTGTTCGGGGGTGAGCTCCGGCAGCTCCTGGGGTCCCGAGCCCTGGGCCAGCCCGCGGGGTGCGGCCCGGCGGTCGCGGGCCACGGAACGGATCTCGACCAAACCCTTGGTCTCGAGGGCGGCGAGCGCCGCGCGGGCGCCGGGATGCTGGGCCGCCAGCACCGGGACCGGGGTGGGGCCCTGGGAGGCCAGCCGCTCCAGGAGCTGTGCCTGGCGCGGTGCCCGGGCGAGGGCGTCGCGCTGGGTCTCCGGCCGGACCCCGGGACACAGCGAGGCGATCCGCAGCGTCGGAACGCGGGGGGCGCTCCGCTCGCTCTGGCGTTGCTCGAGCAGACCCTGGCGCAGCAGGTCCCGGAGCAGCGCCGGATCGGTGGCGAGGGCTCGCGCGCCTTTGGGTCCGTCGCGCAGCGTCTGGAAGAGCGGCATGAGCTCGTCGCGCAGGACCCCCCGGGCTAGGGCATCGCGGCCCTGGGCGCTGAGGGCGAACACGGTGCGGGCGCGGGTGCCCCCCGCCCCGGGGAGCGCCGCCGCCAGGGCGATGCCGAGGGGACAGAAGACGTCCTGCGCACATTCCCCGAGGATGCGGAGCAGCTCCTCGGAGAGCACGGGCTCCGCGTCCACCACGCGTTCCACGGCGCGCAGGTCGGGGTCGGCACCGCCAAAGAGCGTACCTTGACCGCGCGCGGGCGCGCGGTCGAGGGCCGGGAGGTTCCCGCTTTGCACGACGACCCCGGTGAGGCGACGACCCCCCACCGGGACGATCACCCGACACCCCACGCGGACCCGTCCGGCCCACGCGTTGGGCACGCCGTAGCGAAACGTCTCGTCGACGGGTATGGGAAGGGCGACCTCGACGCACTCGGCGAAGCCCATCGCGCGAGTGTACTCGGAAGGGGACGCGTGGCGACGCGGAGAGCGAACACCGAGACACCCGGGCGACGCATCCGCGTGCGTCGCCGAGACGGGGGGACCGCCCTCGAGATCGACGGCACCTGGGCCTCCCACCGGCTCCCGGGTCGCGCCACCACGGCGTCGGTGTGGGACGCGCTGGCGCTGCCACTGCTCGCGCTCGGCGCACGCGCCAGGGCGCAGCCGCGGGTTCTGGTGTTGGGCCTGGGCGGTGGGAGCGTGGCGCGGGTGCTGCGCGCCCTCGCCCCGGACGCACGACTGGTGGGGGTCGAGTTCGATCCCGAAGTCGTGCGGGTCGCGCGTCGCGTCTTCGACCTCGACGAGCTCGGCGTCGAGGTGCTCTGCGAAGACGCTCGCGATCTGCTGCGCCGCACCCGCCGGCGCTTCGACCTGGTCGTCGACGACGTGTTCGTCGGCGCCGGGGAGTCACCCTGCAAACCACCCGGCTTCCCCACCCCCGCTCTCGAGCGGGCCGCGGCCCTCCTCGACCCGGGCGGCATCCTCGTCTCCAACAGCCTCGACGAGGCCCGCGCCGTGCTGCGGGCCCAACGCGCTCTCTGGCGCTGGGTGCTCGAGCTTCGCGTCGACGGCTACGACAACCGCATCTTCGCCGGCGCCGCGCACCGACTCGACGCGCGTCGCCTGCGCCGCGCGATCGCCGCGAGCCCGCTTCGCGACGGCCTTCCGGCCCTGCACGTGCGCCGGGTCTCCTAGACTCCTGCCCATGGAGGAGATCCTCACCGGGTTGCCCTGGCTCGGCGCGGCGGCGTGCGCGGCCTGGGTGGTGCTGCTCCTGGGACACGGTCGCTTCTGGCTCGCCGACCAGCGTCTCCCCGAAGCCGAGGCCGATCTCGAGACCTGGCCGGGGGTCGTCGCGCTGGTGCCGGCGCGCAACGAAGCCCGACACCTCCCGACCACGCTGCGCTCGCTCCTCGACCAGGACTACCCCGGGATGCTGCGCATCCTCGTGGTCGACGACGAGAGCGACGACGGCAGCGCCGAGGTCGCCAAGGCGATCGCCCACGACCACCCCCGCGGTCATCACCTCGAGGTGGTCTCCACCCGCGAGCGACCGGGGGGCTGGGTGGGGAAGATGTGGGCGCTCCAGTGCGGTCTCGAGGCCGCGCGGCGCCGGGACCTGCCGTGGAGCGTCGCCTGGTTGAGCGACGCCGACGTCGCGCATCCGCCGCGCACCTTGCGTCGACTCGTGGCGAAGGTGCAGGGCGACGATCGCGCCCTCGTCTCGCTGATGGTGAAGCTCGACGACGAGGGCGGGTGGGAGCGCTGGCTGATCCCGGCCTTCGTCTACTTCTTCCAGCAGCTCTACCCCTTTCCCCGGGTGAACCGGCCCGACCGGAGGACCGCGGCCGCGGCGGGGGGCTGTGTGGTGCTGCGCCGCGACATCCTCGAGCGCATCGGGGGCTTCGCGGCGATCCGCGGCGAGGTGATCGACGACTGCGCCCTCGCGGCGCGGGTCAAACGCGAGGCGCCGATCTGGCTGGGCCTGGG
>JANQRO010000173.1 GCA_028284525.1 Myxococcota bacterium
AGCAGCGGCGCCGCCGCGCGCGGCCGGATGTCGCTCTGCGAGAGCAGGAAGGGCGGTGCCACAGTCGCGAAGCGCCCGGCCTCGGGGTGCTCCACCTCGGGGAAGAACCCCATCGCCTGGGCCTGCGGGTCGTCGACCACCTCGGCCATCGTCTGCGCCGGCGCCCAGATGACCCGGTTCTCCCGAAGCGGGGCGGCCCAGTGGGCGAGGTCGTGCTCGGCGAAGGTGCGGTCGAATTCGGCGACCAGCTCCCGGGAGTACCGGGCGCGACCTTCGGCGCTCGAGTAGCGCTCGTCGCCCTCGAGGTCCTCGCGCCCGAGCGCGCGACAGACGAGCGGCCAGTAGCGATCGGTCTCCACCATCACCAGAAAGAGCCAACGGTCGTCCTTGGTGCGGTACTGGTTCCAGAGCGGGTTGCTCGGCGCGTCGCGGTTGTGCCGCGGCGGGGTCTGCCCGGTGGCCGCGGCGTTGGCCATGTCACAACCCGAGACGTAGATGCCGATCCCCATGAGGGAGACGTCGACCACCTGGCCCTGGCCCGTGCGCTCCGCCACCCGCAGCGCCGAGAGGATTCCGGCCACGAGGCTCACGCCGGCGGCGTGGTCCCCTACCCCAGGGCGCAGAAAGGCGGGCTGGGTGCCCTCGTCGTGCATCAGATCCATCAGACCGCTGCGCGCCCAGTAGGCGGCGTAGTCGAAGGAGGGCGTGCTGGCCTCCTCCCCCTGCATGCCGTAGCCGGTGAGCGAGGCGAACACCAAGGACGGCTTGCGCGCCAACAGCGTCTCGGGGTCGATCCCGTACTTTGGACGACGCGCCGGAAGCATGTTGGTGAGGACGACCTGGGCGGTGTCGATCACCCGGGCGAGTGCCTCCACCGCGCCGGGCCGGGTGAGGTCGAGGGTGAGCGAGCGCTTCCCGCGGTTGTCCATCTCGAAGCCCGGGGAGGACGCGAAGTCCGACTCGATGCCCATGAACTGTGGCCGCACGTGGCGGTACATCTCGCCCTGGGGCACCTCGACCTTGATCACCTCGGCGCCGAGGTCGGCCAGCAGCGCTCCGCCCGAGGGCGCCGCCACGAAGTGGGCGATCTCTACGACTCGGATACCCTCCAGGGGAGCAACCATCGGCGTTCTCCTTTTCGTCGAGGCGTCATTGTGGCGCGGCCGGCGGGGCGCGACCAGACGGTTGCCGCGGAGGCCCATGACCCGTCTCGCGCTCGCCGCCGGGCTCCTGATCGCCGCCGCCTCGACCGCGGCGGCGCAGCAGGGCGAGACCGCCTTCGGCGTGCGTTGGGGCCAGAGCCCCCAGGAGGTGGCGGACGCGGCGCAGGCCACGGTGGTATCGCGCACCGTGCACCAGCGCTACGGCACCGCCTACGAGCTCGACCGACTGCCGATCGCCTTCGGCGGAGAGATCCACCGCATCCTCTACTTCGACGACGACGGCCAGCTCCACCGCGTGTGGATCGACTTCGGACACCCGGGTGGAATCGCCTGGGAGGAGAACTATCTCCTCGACGAAGCGATCGCGAAGTACCGCGAACTCAAGGCCGACGTAGGCGGACGCGGGGGCGCCGGGGAGTGCGCCGAACCCGAGCTCGAACACGTCGAGGAGGAGGGACGCACCATCCTCGACCGCCACAAGTTCCGCCGCAACAAGACGGTGTGGAGCTGCGCTTTCGACCGCGGTCCGACCCAGCTCGAGGTGTCGATGCGGCGACTGGGCGACACCCCGGGCGAGCGTTTCGACGTCGTGTTCATCGCTCGCGACAAAGCGGCGGTCGAGGACTACCAGAATCAACACCGCCTGCGCCGCCCGGAGTAGCCCCCGGGCGGCGCGGGCGGGTTCGCGTCAGGCGTCGGCCGTCTCGGGCGTCGTCTCGTCGTCCGCGGGGCTCGCGACCTCCGCGACGGGCACCTGTCGCTTGAGCCCCTTCTCCGCGTATACCGCTTCGGCGACGCGGGCGCGGATGTCGAGGTTCTCCCTCAGGAAGCGCCGCGCGTTCTCGCGTCCCTGCCCGATGCGCTCGCCCTCGTAGGAGTACCAGGCGCCGGTCTTCTCGACGATGCCGCTCTCGGCGGCGAGATCGAGCAGGTCGCCTTCGAGGGATACGCCCTGGTTGTAGAGGATGTCGAACTCGGCCTGCCGGAAGGGCGGCGCGCACTTGTTCTTCACCACCTTGACCCGGGTGCGATTGCCGACCACCTCGTCGCGTTCCTTGATCGCCGCGATACGTCGCACGTCGAGACGCACCGAGGAGTAGAACTTGAGGGCGTTGCCACCCGTCGTCGTCTCCGGGTTGCCGAACATGACACCGATCTTCATACGGATCTGGTTGATGAAGATCACCGTCGCGTTGGTCTTCGACACCGTCCCGGTGAGCTTGCGCAGCGCCTGGCTCATGAGCCGCGCCTGCAGCCCCACGTGGTGGTCGCCCATCTCGCCCTCGATCTCGGCCTTGGGCACCAAGGCGGCAACCGAGTCGACCACCACCAGGTCGACCGCGCCAGAGCGCAGCAACACGTCGGTGATCTCGAGGGCCTGCTCCCCGGTGTCGGGCTGAGACACCAGGAGATCTTCGATCTGTACGCCCAGACGACGGGCGTAGTTCACGTCGAGGGCGTGCTCGGCGTCGATGAAGGCCGCGACGCCGCCCTGGCGCTGGAGCTCCGCCACCGCGTGGAGCGCCAGGGTCGTCTTGCCGCTCGACTCCGGACCGTAGACCTCGACCACCCGACCGCGCGGGTAGCCACCGATCCCCAGCGCGAGGTCGAGACTCACCGAGCCGCTCGGAATCGCCTCGATCTCGCGATCGACCGCGTCGTCGGTCATCGTGAGGATCGAACCCTTCCCGAACTGCTTCTCGATCGTCGTCACCGCCAGATCGATCGCCTTGCGCTTCGGGCTGTCCTGCTCGCTGTTGCTCGTCTGCTTGTTCGCCATGTGTGTTCTCGCCATCCCTTTCGGTTGTCTACGGTGTCAGTGGGGGTGATGCGAAGCGCCGAGCGGAATTCGCTCGAGCGCGTGATAGCGGGCGCCGCGTTGCGAGAGCTGGCTCTCGAAGAGCAGCGCGGCATCCACCGGAAACGACGTGTCCGCATCGACCGGCGCGACCTCGCGAAGGCCGGGGGGGACACGACGGCCGCGCCGCGCGCGGCCCAAGGTGAGGTGGGGGTGGAAGGACCTCGGCTCGGGGGCGACCCCGGCGCGACACACGGCTCGCTCGACTCCGGCGGCGAGGGCCTCGAGACCCCCCTCCGACTCGACGGAGAGAGCTACGACCCGTGGCCGGCGCGGCGACGGGAGCCACAAGAGAGAGCCGAGCGATGCGAGAAACGCCTCCTGGCCAGCGCTCTCGCGGCGCACCGCCGCGACCAGGTCGGGGATCTGCGCGTCGGGCGTCGGCCCGAGAAAGCGCAACGTGACGTGGTAGTTCGCGCGCGGCACCCAGCGCACGCTCGAATCGGCGTCGCCGGCGGCGAGCGTGTGCGCGACGCGTTCCGCCACGACACCCGCCTCGACGTCTACCGGCGCAGCGAAGAAGAGCCTCCGGGTCGCCCGGAGCTCGCCGGCCGCTTCGGAGGTCGCCCTCGCTCGCGTGTCGTGGCGCCCGGTCATTGTCTGCGCCCGATTCGCGGCAGCTCGAAGGGCACGCCGAGAAGATGACGACGGATCCAGTCGAGGGCGACCTGGGTCGTCATCTGTCGGTGCCGTTCGCGGTCGATCGGAAAGTGAATCCGCCGGGCCTGCCCCCCCGACGCATCCGCAAAGCCCACGTAGACCAGCCCCACCGGCTTCTCTTCGCTGCCACCCCCAGGCCCCGAGATCCCCGTCGTCGAGACCGCGAGGTCGGCGCCGAGACGCTCGCGTGCCCCCTCCGCCATCGCAACGGCGACCGGCTCGGACACCGCGCCGTACGCGGCGAGCAGGTCCGCGGGGACGCCGAGGAGCTGTTGCTTCGCCTCGTTGGCGTAGGCCATGATCCCACCCAGGAAGTACGCCGACGAGCCCGGCACCGCGGTGAGACGCGAGCCCACCAGCCCGCCGGTGCACGACTCGGCCACCGCCACCGTCACCCCGCGCTCGCGGAGGAGCACCCCGGTGGCCACCTCCAGGGTCTCGTCTCCCTCGCCGTAGCAGAGCGGGCCGAGCGCCTCACGAAGCTTCCCACACGCCGCCTCGAGACGCGTCTCCGCCTCGGCGGCGCTCGCGCCGCGGGCCACGGGCCGCACATAGTTGTCGGGGAAGGCGGTGCGGAAGCCCAGCTCCACCCCCGCGTCGAGAGGCACGCCCTGGAGCATCTCGTCGAGGTTCGACTCCCCGATGCCAAAGGTGCGCAGCAGCCGGGCCCGGCTGTAGCTCTTGATCTCCCGGCGCGCCGCGATCCTCGGCAACACCTGCTCGTCCATCATCTTGACGAGCTCTCGTGGGACGCCGGGCATACAGAAGAAGAGCGTACCTTCGGCTTCGAGCATCGTCCCCGGTGCGGTGCCGATCGGGTTGTCGAGGATGTCGG
>JANQRO010000210.1 GCA_028284525.1 Myxococcota bacterium
TGCTGCGACCGGTCGCAATGGCCGACCTCGACCCGCTCTTCGAATTGAGTCACATGACCGGCTTCGGGCTCACCACGCTGCCCACCGACCGGGAGCTGCTGGCGCGTCGGGTGCGCGCCTCCCTCGCCGCCTTCGATCGCCGCGACGACGGCGCGGCGCGTGGCGACGCCTACCTCTTCGTGATGGAGGACGTGACGCGGGGTCACGTGGTGGGGACCTGCGGGATCGTCTCGAAGGTCGGCGGCTTCGATCCCTTCTACGCCTACCGGCTCGAGACCTCGGTGCACGAGTCGACCCGGCTCGGGGTGCGCAAGGAGGTGCAGGCGCTCCACCTGGTGGTCGAGCACGACGGGCCCTGCGAGATCGGCAGTCTCTTCCTCGCCCCTTCGGCGCGTCGAGACGGAAACGGTCGCTTGCTCTCCCTGGCGCGCTTTCTGTTCATCGCGGAGCGACCCGACGACTTCGACCCGACGGTCATCGCCGAGATGCGCGGCGTGGTGGACGACGCCGGGCACTCGGTGTTCTGGGAGGCGATCGGCCGTCACTTCTTCGACCTCGACTTCCCCACCGCCGACTATCTGAGCGTGGTGGACAAACGCTTCATCGCCGATCTCATGCCGAGCCACCCGATCTATCTCCCACTCCTCCCCGAGGCGGCCCAGGAGGTGATCGGAAAGGTGCACCCGGACACCGAGCCCGCGCTGCGGATGCTCGAGCGCGAGGGGTTCCGAGACAGCGGGATGGTCGACATCTTCGAGGGAGGGCCGGTGATCACCTGCCCGCGAGACGAGATCCGCGCGGTGCGGGAGGCGACGGTGCACCGCGTGGCCGAGGTCGTGGACGAGGCGCCCGAGCAATTCGAAGGCCCGCGCTGGGCCGTCGCGCGGCCGAACCCGTTTCGCGCCTGCGCTTCGCCCCTGCGGCTCGACCGGGACGGAGCCCTCGCCCTCCCGGCGCGCGGCGCGCTGGCCCTCGGGGTGAAGGAGGGCGATTCGGTACGGGTGGTCTCGCTGCGGCCCGACTCCACCGGGTGAGTGCCCCGCCCGCCACCGGCGGCGCCCACGAGCCCGCCATCGGCGGCGCTCGCGAGTGGAACTTCGACGGCCTGGTCGGGCCGAGCCACAGCTACGCCGGGCTCTCGCCGGGGAACCTCGCGTCCGAGGCGCACCGCGGCCGGGTGTCGAACCCGCGGGCGGCGGCGCTCCAGGGCCTCGAGAAGATGCGCCGGCTCCACGAGCTCGGCGTGGCGCAAGCCATCCTCCCGCCCCATCCGCGGCCGGCGCTCCGATGGCTTCGCGGGCTGGGCTTTGCCGGCGAAACGAGCAGGGTCCTCGGGGCGGCTGCACGGGAGGCGCCGCATCTGCTGGCGGCGGCCTACAGCGCGTCGAGCATGTGGAGCGCCAATGCGGCGACCGTGACGCCCGGGGTCGACAGCGGCGGTGGCCGCGTACACTTCACGCCGGCCAATCTGGCCGGCGGGCTCCACCGCGGTCTCGAGACCACCTACACCGCCGCACTCCTGCGCGCGATCTTCGCGGACGAGACCCACTTCGCGCATCACCCTCCGCTGCCGGCGGCGTGGGGGGACGAGGGGGCGGCCAACCATCTGCGTCTGGCGCCGAGCCACGCCGCGCCGGGGCTCCACGTCTTCGTCTACGGCGGCGGCGCGGCGGGCGACGCAGCGTTGCCCCGGCGCTACCCCGCGAGACATCGCGAGGAGGCGAGCCGCGCGGTGGCGCGCCAACACGGTCTCGCTCCCGAACGGGCGGTCTTCGTACAGCAGGCGCCGGCGGCGATCGACGCAGGGGTGTTCCACAACGACGTCATCGCCACCGCGGACCGCGACTTCCTCTGGCTGCACGAGGGCGCGTGGGCGGACGCGGAGATGGCGATCGAGACGCTGCGCCGTCGCTACGCGTCCCTCGGCGCGGGTCCCTTGTGGAGCGAGGTGACGCCGACACACCAGGTGTCCCTCGCGGACGCGGTCTCGAGCTACCTCTTCAACTGCCAGCTCGTCGAGGTCGGCGGTGGCGAAGATCGGGCAACCACCCGCGCGTGGATCGGGCCCGAGGAGTGCCGCGAACTCGAGACGGTCCGCGCGGTGCTCGAGGATCTGGTGGCGGGCTCCGCGCCCATCGACACCCTCCACTTCGTCGAGCTTCGCGAGAGCATGCGCAACGGGGGCGGCCCCGCGTGTCTGCGCCTCCGGGTCGTGCTCCGCGACGACGAGGCGCGGGCCTTGCATCCGGGGGTCCGCTTCACGCCGGAGCGCCACGCGGCGCTGGTCGCTTGCGTCGAGTCCCACTACCGCGACCGCGTCGAGCCCTCCGACCTGGCCGACCCCGAGTGGGCGCAGGAGTGCCTGACCGCCCAGCGCGCGGTGCTCGAGGTCCTCGGCCTGAGCGACGCCGGGTTGCCCGAGGCGCTCTAACGCGGCCCCGCCCTGGATCGGCTGCTATGTCTTCGCGATGGATTCCGCCGAGCTCCGCGAACGTCTCGGGCGCTTCGCCCGCGACCACTACGGGGAGACAGCCCGCGTCGCCGAGGTCGAGGGCTTCTCCGGAAGTCACGGGGGTCTGACCTTCGGGTTCGACGTCGAGCTCCCCGGCGGCGCCGTCGAACGATCGGTGATCCGACTGGCGCCCCAGGGTGTGCGGCGCAGCGGCAACACCGACGTGGTCCGCCAGGCGCCGCTGCTCCGCGCGCTCCACCGCGAGGGCTTTCCGGTCCCCGCGGTGCGCTTCGCCGGGGAGGACGACACCTGGTTCGACACCGCCTACGTCATCTTCGAGCGCTTGCGGGGTCGGGCCTTCATCGTCTGGGACCCCGACCCCGCCTTCGACCTCCGCGACGAGGCGGTGGCCCCGCTGTGGTTCCAGGCGGTCGAGCTGCTCGCCCGGGTGCACGCCTTCGACTGGGCGCGTCACCTCCCGGACTGGGAGACCCCGACGCCGATCGAGGACGAGGTCGCGCGCTGGGACCCCATCCTGGAGAAGGCCGCGGAGCCGGCCTGGCGCGCCCACGGTGAGCGGGTGCGGGGTCTGCTTCTCGCCGAGCCCCCGCCCCCCTCGCCCGTCGGGCTCCTCCACGGCGACTGTCAGCCCGGCAACATCCTCTACGACGAGTCGGGCACCGTTGCCGCTCTTCTCGACTGGGAGCTCTCGGCGATCGGCGCCCAGCACTACGACCTGGGCTGGCTGCTGATGATCGGCGACCGCGAGAGCTTTCACCCGAGCTGGTGTCCGCGAAATCCCCTGGAGCCCCAGACCCTGATCGACGCCTACGAGCGCGCCGCCGGTCGCGCCTGCCCGGGGATCGATTGGTACCGCGCCCTCGCCGGCTACAAGATGGGCGTGGTGACCGGGCTCTACACCCGACTCCACCGCGAGGGTCACCGCCACGACCCCGCCTGGGAGAAGTTCGGACTCGGGGTGCCGTTTCTCTTCGGCCGGGCCGAGGGTCTGCTCGACGCTCGCTAGAGCCTGCGGGGGTTCACGATCCGCAGCTTGGCTTCGATCGCCGAGCGGACGTGGGCGACGACGGAGTCGTCCTCCGCGTCGACCCGACCGTCGCGGATCGCGGCCGCGAGCTCGCGCTGCAGGGCCTCGAGCTCGCCGGAGTGCCCGAGCAGGGTCTCGAGCCCTTCGCGCTCGGCCCGGTCGGCGTCGGCCCCCTGCTCGAGCTCCCGACGCACGATCTCGAGAAGATGCACCGAGACCCGCGCGTGAAAGCGCGCTTCGCCGTCGAGCCGAGGTTCGAGGGATTCGAGGAACGCACACACGGTGGCCAGGAGGTTCGCGGCGTCCGGTCGGTCCTGGGCCACGGCGGCTAGGCCACGCTGCCGTCGAGGGTGCGCATCAGGTCGTACTCGATCTCGGCGACGTTTCGACCGCAGGCGGCGAAGACCACCGAGGAGCGTCCCTCGAAGACGTGGCCGTGGGCCTGCATCAGGTTGATCACCGCCCAACGCACCAGGCCGTAGACCTCCCAGTAGCGCACGCGCTCCGGGTCGACGGCCTCTCCGGCGACCGCCCGGTAGCGGGCGTAGAGATCGTCTCGTTCGCCAAAGCCCCCCACCGGGAGCTCGTGGTGGCCGAATCGCCACGAGCGGGTGCAGAGCCAACCCAGATCCTCCAGGGGGTCGCCGGCGTGGCTGCACTCCCAGTCGAGCACGGCGCGGATGCCGTCGCGGGTGACGAGGAAGTTCCCGTTGCGAAAGTCGCCGTGGACCAGTGCGCGACGCGCGAGCGCGGGGCGTCTCGCTTCGAGCCAGCGAAACCCGAGCTCGAGGGCCGGGTGCGCCTCGTCGTAGTAGTCGAGACGCTCGCGCTGTGCGTGGATCGGGTCCCGGGATTCGGGGATGTCGTCGAGAAAGGGGAGCGAGGCGGTGTCGATCTGGTGGATCGCGGCGAGGATCTCCCCGCACTGGCCGGCGAGGGCCGGACGCACCGCCGAGAAGACGGGGTCGCGGAGGATGCGTCGGGGCAGCCCTTCGCCCTCCACCCGCTCCATGGCGAAGCCGCGACCGAGGCCGTCGGCGTCTTCCAGCAGGAAGTAGGGGCGCGGGACGGGGACGCCCGCGGCGTGGGCCGCGGCGACCAGGGCGTACTGCCAGTCGGGGCGGAGGAAGGGGCTCTTGGGGGCGCGGTAGGTCTCCTGGCGCAGCACGAGACGCCGCGGCGCGCGGCCGCCCGCCTCGACGACCTCGAAGAAGGTGGTGCGGTTGGAGCCGCCGCCGAGGGCGGTGTCCACGCCGCGCACCCGGGCGCCGGTGCCGAAGTGACGCCGGGCGAGGGCTTCGAGGGCGTCGTGGGAGGGCGCTTCCACCCGCGGCGTCGCTAGCTCGGGTAGCCGACGGTCTCCCCGTCGCGGACCAGGTCGAGATACTCGGAGAAGCCGAGGCCGCGCTCGCCGTTCCAGGTCCACTCGGTCATCGCCTCGGTGATCTGGGTGCGGAGCTCTTGGCCGTTCTCCTCGCGCCGGTTGCGCAGGGGCGCGAGGGAGAGCACCTCGCCGCGAATGCGCTCGGTGCGGCCTTCGGCGCGCACCGCGATCTCGACGGCGCGCTGGTGCTTCCGCTCGGTCCACTCGGTCATCAGGTCCACGTCGCGGATCTCTTCGTACTGGCCGTCGCGGAAGAGCACCCCGTGACGCCGGGTGGTGCCGTCGAGGTCGGTGATCTTGAGCAGCATGAAGCCCTTGTCGCGTCCGAAGCTTCCGACCAGCAGGCGGTGGCACCAGATGTTCTGCCAATAGCGGGGTCCCCAGGAGTGGTCGCGCCAGCCAAAGCCGCCCATCTGCCAGCTCTCTTCGCCGATCCGCAGCGGGCCGTGCACGGCGGTGTGCTGGTTGAAGTGGCCCCGGGAGAACTGCCGTCCGTAGAACGGCTGGACGTCGTCGCTCCGGGGCTCGCCGCCGTGGAGGGGGGAGATGCCCTCGAGCTCCCAGGAGAGCTCGCAGTGCTCGCGGGGGTTCTCGCGGAACGCGCGGCTCGGGTCGAGCAGCTCCTGCGGATCCGTCATCACGATCACCGGGCCCTCGTAGCGCGTGCGGATCTTGCGGTAGGGCTCGACCACCTCGTAGGAGAGGCCGCCGGCGGAGAACTGGCGGTTGTCGGCGATCTCCGGGCGCCCGTACATGAAGGCGAGCCGCCCGTCGGGGAGGTAGATACACACCGACAGCTCGGCGTAGCCCTCGTTGGCGCGGTTGCCGAGACGGAACCAGGCGCCCATCCGCTGCGCCGGGTCGAAGCAGTTCCAGTAGACGCTCTCGTTGAAGTTCTTGGCGTCTTCCAAGGGATGGGGGAACTCATCCCGCTCGCTGAGGCGAAAATCGTCGGACATCGGGATAAGCTACCTCGCCCGTCCCGCCCGAGAAAGCAGGAGAGCACCGTGAAGATCGCGTACATGCCCGACACCCACTTCGGTGTCTTCGACCAGCCGATCCCCCCGCCCGACGAGGTGGCCGACGCCGCAGAGCATCTGCTGGTCGAGGCGGAGCTCGCCGAGTCGGTGGGGTTCGACGGCTGCTGGCTGCCCGAGCGCCACGCACGCACCGAAACCTTCTTCCCGGCGACGATCACGTTGTTGGCGGCCCTGGCCGCGCGCACCAAGCGGGTGGACCTCGCGACGACGGTGATGATGCCGACCTTCCACCACCCGGTGCACCTGGCCGAGCAGCTCGCGATGGTCGACCACTTGTCCCGGGGGCGTCTGATCTTCGGCGCCGGGGTGGGGTACCACGAGGACTACTTCCGGCTCTTCGGGGTCCCGATGGAGGGCCGCGGCCGACGTTTCGAAGAGACCTTGGCGGTGATCGACGGGGTGTGGACGAAGGAGCGCTTCTCCTTCGACGGCGAGTTCTACCAGTACGACGACGTCCAGCTCACCCCCAAGCCCTACCAACAGCCCCGGCCGCCGATCTGGATCGGCGCCTTCAACCCCAAGGCGATCGAGCGCGCGGTGCACTGGGACGGCTGGGTGTGGTGGTTCCCGCCGACCCTCGAAGAGTGCGCCCAGATCGTGAACGACATGCGCGAGCAGGCCGACAAGAACGGGCGCAAGAACTGGTCCTTCGCGATGGGGATCGAGGGCTGGATCGACGAGGACGAGGCGCGCGCCCGCGACCGCCACGGTCACCGCTGGGTGCGCGAGTCGAGCTTCTACGACGGCGCCAACCTCGGGACCGCGAAGCTCCACGACATCCAGGCCGAGCTCGAGTCGAAGTTTCTCACGCTCGGTGGGCGTCAGAAGTGGCTCGACCACCTGGGTCGGCTCCGCGACATCGTGAACCCGGACTACATCTGTATCCGGACCCGAACCCCCAAGCCCGAGGGTGACGTCTACTATCCGTCGAAGCAGGAGTGTCTCGAGTGCATCGAGCAGCTCGGCGGGATGCTCGACCAGCTCTAGCCCACCCGAGGAGGGAGTGACGGGATGACACGTGGAGTCGCGATCGCGTTGACGGTGGCGTTCTCGCTCACCTGTATGGACGGCGGCACGTCGAACGCGGAGGACTGGCACCCCTCGAAGTGGGGCGCCGACGACACCCTCGGGGCCGCCAATCTGATCACACCCGAGAGCGTGGTCGCGGCCGCGAGCCTGGTCAAGACGGGCAAACGCTACGCCCTCGGGCAGGTGACGAGTCGCGAGACACCGGCCTTCGGTGCCCGCACCTTCGAGCTCTTCGCCGTCTCCCACGGCGGCGTGTTCGACGGCACCAGCGACCCGGTCGGGGCGGGTCGACTGACCACCAACGACGACTGGGTCCTGGCCTTCATGGGTGTCGGCTCCCAGCTCGACGGGCTGGGTCACGTGGGGATCGACCACGTCTACTACAACGGCAACAAGGTGGAGGACTTCTTCGCGCCCGGGGGTCTCAAGAAGCTCGGCACCGACCAGGTGCCGCCGATCGTCGCGCGGGGCATCGTGCTCGACGTGGTGGGTTGGGCCAAGGAGCACCGGCCCGACAGCGTGATGAGCGTCGAGGGCCTGGAGATGCTGAAGGGCGGCACCGCGGTCAACCGCGCCGCCCTCGAGGGCGCCCTCGCGCGCCAGGGGCTCAGCGTGCGGCGGGGCGACGTGGTGCTGGTCCACACCGGCTACATGGAGATGGCCGACCTCGACCAGGCTCGGTACATGAAGTCGACCCCCGGGATCGGTGTCGAAGGCGCGCTCTTCCTCGCCGGCCACGACCCGGTGGCGATCGGCGCCGACACCTTCGCGATCGAGGTACTCCCCGCGGAACAGCAAGGCGACGCCTTTCCGGTACACCTCGAGCTCCTGCCCAAGCGCGGCATCTACATCCTCGAGAACATGGTGACCCGCGAACTCGTGGACGACGAGGCCTGGGAGTTCATGTTCGTGCTGGGTCAGGCGCGTATGAAGGGCGCGGTGCAGATGATCATCAACCCGGTCGCGATTCGCTGACCGGCCCGAGGGCGTGGCCTAGAGCCGAGGGATCACCTTCTCGCCGAAGAGCCGGATGTCGCGGAGGTTCTCCTCGTGGGAGGGCCCGCCCGGCTGTCGCATGCGCAGCATCAGGTAGTCGGGCTGGATCTCTTGTTGCCACATCTGGAGCTGGTCGAGACACTCCTCGGGCGATCCGGCGATCAGTCGGTTCTTGGCGGCGACCTCGAAGCTCAGGTCGCCGGGCTTCTCGATGTCGGCCAGGTACTCGTCCTGCACGTAGGCGCCGTACTCGAAGTAGAAGCGGTGGGTGATCATCGTCGGGTCGGACTTCGCGACACACTCCTCGTAGGAGTCGCCGATCACACAGTCGCGCATCAGACACACGAAGGGCTTGCGGCCGTGGGTCTCGGCGGCCTTTCGGTAGCCCTGGGTGAACTCCTTGATGACGGGGAGCGACTGCACCGGGTCGGCGATCCAGCCGTCGGCCATCGTGCCGGCGCGTTCGAGCCCGGGCGGCGACCACCCCGCGAACCAGATCGGGGGGCCCGTCTGCTGGTAGGCGGTCGGCGTCACCCGCACGTTCTCGATGGTGTGGTAGCGGCTCGGATAGCTGAAGGGCTCGCCGCTCCAGGCCTGGCGCAGGATGTCGATGCTCTCCTCGGTGCGCCGGGCGCGCTCGGAGATCGGCACGCCGAAGGCGTCGAAGTCGGGGGGCTGGTACCCGATCCCCATCGCCACGACCATGCGACCCTTGGTGGCCTGGTCGATCACCGCGATGTCCTCGGCGAGACGGATCGGGTGGTAGAGGGGCGCGAGCAACACGCAGGTGCCGACCCGGATCCGCTCGGTCTTCATCCCGACCAGCCCGGACATCAGGACGGGCGCCGGCAGGTAGCCGTCCTCCTGCTGGTGGTGCTCGGTGAAGAAGAAGCCCTCGAAGCCAGATGCCTCGCAGACCTGCGCCTGCTCGACGATCTCGTCGATCATGCGGGCGACGTTTGCGCCCGAGGGCGGATCCTGGGTGCAGGGGAAGTAGCCGACGGGCAGGCTCATCGCGGGTCCTCCACCGGCGACGGGGTCGCCGCGCCCTCGAGGGTACCGCGACCTTCCGGGGCGCGTCCCACCAGGATCCAGAGCCCCGCGCCGAGGGACAACGCGCCCATCACCGCGTAGGCGATCTGGTAGCTCTCGGATACCAGCACCAGGGTGGTGCACAGCGTCGTACCGACCACCAGCCCGGTGTAGGTGAAGAGCATGGCGGTGCCGATCGTGTCGCCGACCTGCTCGGGTGGCGTGTGCCGCGAGAGCTCTGCCATGTAGAGCCCGTTCCAGCCCGAGGCGGTGACGCCCGCAACGAGACAGACGGAGTGGACGGCGAGAAGGCTCCAGCCGGGGTCGATCCCCGCGATGACGAGGGTGGAGGCGCCACCACCGATCCCGAGTAGCGCCAGGATCGTGCGCGGCCGTTCGAAGCGGTCGCCGATCCAGCCCCAGAGCACCCGGGAGACGAGCCCGCCGAGCTGGAGGGTGGAGTAGACGGTGCCGGCGAGGATCAGGTCGTTCGCGCCGACGTCGACGAAGTACTCGGCGATCAGGAAGACGACGAGTAGCGAGAAGAGCGACATCTGCATCATCGCAAAGACAAAGGAGGCGATGGTGAGACGGCGCAGCTCGCCGTCGGTCATGAGGGCGCGCAGCGCCTCGGCCGAGCGGGTCGGCGAGAGCGAGCTCCCCCGCACACGCCTCGCGTCGAACTCGGCGCGAACGCTCTGGAGGAGCAGCGCCGAGGCGAGCAGCAACGCGACGCTCGCCGCGACGGCCACCCGCCAGCCGTAGAGCTTGTCGAGGAGGGGGAGGGCGAGGCCCGCGAGCATCGTCCCCATCGGCGCGCCGCTCTGCTTGATCGAGAAGACCAGGCCGCGCCAACGCGGCGTCGTCGCGTCGGCGAGGATCTGCGCGGCGGCCGGGGTGAAGGGTCCGTAGCCGAGGCCCAGGAGCAGCGCCGAGAGCGGGAGCAGCCAGAGCCAGCCGACGTTGGTCAACAGGATCGCGGGCCCCGAGATCAAGATCCCGATCTGGATGGCGCGCACCGGGCCGTAGCGCGCGATGGGTCCGCCGGCGAAATAGGACACGATCCCGGCGCCCAGAAAGACCAGGGCGACGTAGTAGCCCACCAGCGACTTCGGGACGCCGAGCTCGGGGGCGATGCGTTCGGCCAGGACCGCAACGGTGAAGAGCCCCATCGCCGTCACCACCTGGGCGAGCAGCGTCACCACGAGCGGGCGGACTACGCGTCGTTCGTCGCTGGGCAAAGGGGGGTCTCCGCGATTATGCTCGCTGGCGGAGGCCTCGTTGTAGCATGAAGACCATCGTCGAGCCGGTGTCCTACGAAGACGCACCCTCCGAAGTGCGCGTCGTCTACGACGACATCATGAAAACCCGGGGGATCGACTTCGTCCCGAACTTCTGGCGCACCATCGCCCACGACGCGGCGCTGCTCCGCCGCACCTGGGAGACCCTCAAGGAGATCATGGCACCGGGGGCCCTCGACCCGATGACCAAGGAGATGATCGCCGTCGCGGTGAGCGCGACCAACGGCTGTGAGTACTGCATCCGCTCGCACACCGCGAGCGCGCGCAAGCTCGGCATGAGCGACGCGATGCTCGGCGAGCTGATGTCGGTGGTCGGGATGTTCAACGAGACCAACCGCCTCGCGTTTGGCTACCAGGTGGAGCCGGACGAGGTGTTTTTCAAGTAGGCAAGAAACAACAGGAGAACGTCAAATGGAATTTCTATTCATCGCCGACATCGTGAAGCCCGCGGGGATGGACGACAAAGAGTTCTTCCAGATCTGGAAGGCCGAGTCGGAGGCCGCCGTGGCCGGGCTCGACGCTGGTGGGATCAAACACCTTTGGAAGGCCGCCGGTCAATACAAGGTGGTCGGTGTGTTCGACTTCCCGGATGGCAACGCGATGGACGCCGCGTTCCACTCGCTGCCGATCTGGACGATGGGTCACCACGAGATGGTGCAGAACCCGCAGCTGCTGCCGCTCCGCGATTACCGCGATTGGGCCGCTGACCTGCAAAAGCTCGGCTCTTAGCACATCGAGCCGGGGCGGGTGTTCGCCCGCCCCGGCGATTACGCAAACTTCGGCATGATCTCCGACGCCACCTGCTCCACCGTGGTGGCGGTGTCGAGGATCGGCTGGATCGCGACCTGGTGGACACCCGCCTCGCGCATCTGCTCGATCGACTCGATCACCTGCTGCGGCGTGCCGGTGAGGGTGGTGGCGCGGACGATCTGCTCGGTGAGCAGGGGCACGTGCTCCTGCTTGAGGCTCTGCAGGTAGCCCGAGTAGAGCTTCAGATGCCGGGTCTCGATCGGTTCCCCCGGTGCGTGGTAGGCGCCCTTGAACGCCACCAGCCCATCTCGTAGATCCGGGGGCAGCGCCGTCGGCTCGAGCCGGGTCGAGAGCGCGAAGATGTTGCTCGACGACGCCACCATCGGCCCCACCGCGTGTCGGACCTCGTCGGACTCGATCGGCGTCCCCTCGTCGGTCAGGTAGAACGCCGTCATCGAGAGCACGTAGAGGTCGTCGAAGTTGCGCCCCGCCCGCTCGGCGCCGATCCGCACGTTGTCGAGCAGGAACTTCAGCAGGCTCGGGTGTACGGCGCCGAAGAGGATCACCCCGTCGGCGATCTCGCCGGCGAGCTGACAGCTCTTGGGCCCGCTCGCCGCCACGTAGGTGGGAATCGGGTCGGCGATGTTGATGAAGCCCAGGTCGGGATTCAGAAACTTGATCCGGCGGTGACGGTCGCCCTCGGAGTAGTCGGTCTCCTCGCCCCCGAAGAGCCCCTGGCACACTTCGATGTGCTCGCGGAGCTCGGAGAGCTTGGCGGCGGGCATCCCGAGGGTGCGACGCGTCGTGTTCCCCGTCCCGATCCCGAGGATGGCGCGCCCCGGTGCGAGCTGGTTGATCGTCGCCATCCCGCAGGCCGTGAGCGGCGCGATCCGCGAGGCCGGGTTGGTGACCCCGGGCCCCAGCTTGATCCGGTCCGTCTTGAGCGCGCAGGTGGTGAGCGCGGCGTAGACCTCGCTCCCCAGCATCTGGCTGTCGTAGAGCCAGGCGTGGGAGAAGCCGCGGTCCTCGGCGAGCTTCACCTCGTCGGCCACCGCGATCGACCCCATGAACACGAACCCCCAGTCCATCGATGAACCCTCGTCTGTCGTTTTCGTAGGTGAAGTGTGTGCGCGACCCGTCTCAGCGCATCGAGAAGGGGCTCGGGAACTCGTCGTTCATGTCGATCCAGACCGTCTTCACGTCCATGTATTCCTTGATCTGGTCGGTACCGTTCTCCTTGCCGAGACCGGAACGCTTGTAGCCGCCGAAGGGTGTGGTCATCGACATCGCGCGGTAGGTGTTCACCCAGACCGTTCCCGCCTCGATGCCGTGGGCCATCCGGTGTGCGCGGTTCAGGTTCTGGGTCCACACCCCGGAGGCCAGCCCGTAGAGCACGTCGTTGGCGATCTCGAGGGCCTGCTCGTCGGTGTCGAAAGGGATCACCGAGAGCACCGGGCCGAAGACCTCTTCCTGGGCGATCCGCATCTTGTTCTCGACACCCGTGAAGATGGTGGGTTCGATGAACCACCCCTTGCCGCACTCGGGGCGGGTGGCGGGTGCCCCGCCGAGTCGGAGCTCGCAGCCCTCGTCCTTCGCGATGTCGATGTACTTGAGCACCTTCTCGAACTGGGGAGGGGTGGTCACCGGTCCCACTTCGGTGCTCATGTCCATGGGGTTGCCCATCTTCGCGCTCTTGGCGAACTCGACCACGCGCCCCACGAACGCGTCGTGGATCGAGCGCTGCACCAGGAGCCGCGAGCCGGCGATACAGGTCTGTCCCGTCGCCGCGAAGATCCCCGAGATCGCGCCCTTCACGGCGTTGTCGAGGTTGGCGTCGTCGAAGACGATGTTCGGCGATTTGCCGCCGAGCTCGAGAGAGACCTTCTTCAGACCCGCCGCCGCCGATTGGTACACGCGCTGGCCCCCCGCCTCGGAGCCGGTGAAGGCGACGCGTTTCACCCGGTCGTCGGTGACGAGGGGCTCGCCGACTTCGGGGCCGTAGCCCGTCACCACGTTCACCACACCCGGCGGGAACCCGGCCTCGGTGAAGAGCTTGGCGAGCTCGAGGGTGGAGGTGGAGGTGAACTCGGAGGGCTTCACGACGACGGTGTTGCCCGCGGCCAGTGCCGCCGAGAGCTTGAAGGAGAGCAGCAGGATCGGCGAGTTCCAGGGCGTGATCATCGCGCACACGCCGAGCGGCTCGTGACGCGTGTACGCGAAGGTGTTGGGTTTGTCGATCGGGAGGGTCTTGCCCTCGACCTTGTCGGCCAGCCCGCCGTAGTAGTAGTACCACTGGGGCACGTACTGGAGCTGTCCGTACATCTCGAGCTTCAGCTTGCCGTTGTCGCGCACCTCGGCTTCGGCGAGACGCTCGGCGTTGTCGGCGATCAGGTCGCCCACGCGGCGCAGCAGGGCGCCGCGCGCGGTCGGGGTGAGATCGCGCCAGGCGGGATTGCGGAAGGCCTCCTCCGCGACGCCCACCGCGTAGGCCGCGTCCTCGGCGCCACCCCGCGGGATCATCGCCCAGGTCTCGCCCGTAAAGGGATTCTGGGACTCGATCCACTCGCCGCTGGCCGCGTCACGACCCTCGCCACCGATATACATCTGGAAGTGTTCCACGGTGCCTCTCCTCTCGCGTCGGGCCCGCATCTTACCTCGGGCAAGCGGCCGCCTCCGGCGGCCGCGCGCAGCGGCGCCGCAGGCGCCGCGAAGTCCCCCAGGCCGCCCCGTCCCGCCCCCGACTCCGGCCCTGGCGCCGGCGCGATCTCCCTGGCCAGTCCCCCCCCGGCGCGGCCGCCGGAGGCGGCCGCACCG
>JANQRO010000237.1 GCA_028284525.1 Myxococcota bacterium
TTCCGCTGCACCGCTCGGCCGCGGCCGATCCGCCGTGGGCCCGCGCCTCCGACGAGGCGCTGCTCGACCTGCGTCTCTGCGATCTGGGGCTGCGGATCGAAACGTCGCCCCTCGTGGCGGACCTCGCCCAGCTCGACGACGACCTCTCTCGGGCCGGCCTGCGCTTTCGCCCCCACGTCTGGCTCTCCACCGACTGGTTCACCCCCCACGGCGTGCCGGGGTTCGCGATCCCCTTCTTCCTCGCCCACCCACGTCTCGCGCGTCTCGAGCGGGCGATGGGCGGCGACGCCGAAGGCGTCGCCCGCACCGAACGGATGCGGCTGCTGCGCCACGAGACCGGGCACGCCATCGACAACGCCTACCGGCTCCACCGTCGGGCGAGCTGGCGGCGGGCCTTCGGGGCCTTCGGACGTCCCTACCGGGTGGCCTACACGGCCCGGCCCCACGATCCCGACTACGTGGTGAACCTCGCGGGCTGGTACGCCCAGAGCCACCCCGGGGAGGACTTCGCCGAGACCTTCGCCGAATGGCTGCGCCCGCGTTCGGGGTGGCGCCGGCGCTACGCCGGCGGCGGAGCCCTCGACAAGCTCCACTATGTCGACGTCTTGATGGGCGAGATCGCCGACCAGCCGCGGCGCTGCCGCTCCCGAGAACGCACCGACTCGCTTCCCCAGCTCCGCTACACACTCCGCGAGCACTATCGCCGCCGCCGGGTCCGCTACGCCGTGGCCCATGCCCGGGGCGCGCGACACCGCCAGGAGTACTACCGCTGAGCGCCACCCCGGCACCAGCCCGAGCGCGAAGGCGGAGCAAACGGCTCCGCGTCCTGGTCCTCACCCATCAGGACCTGATCCCGCCGGCGAACATCGACACCCTCCCCGAGCGCGAGAGTCAGCGCTTCCAGAAGGAGCACGACGTCTCCCAGGCGCTGCACGTCCTGGGCCACGACGTGCAGTTTCTCGGCGTCTCCGACGACCTGACGCCGATCCGACAGCACGTCGAGGGCTGGGCCCCGGACGTGGTGTTCAACCTGTTGATGGAGTTCCAGGACATCGCCGTCTACCAGACCCACATCGCGAGCTACCTCGAGCTCCTGCGTGCGCCCCAGGCCGGATGCAACCCCCGCGGCCTGCTCCTGGCGCGCGACAAGGCGCTCGCGAAGAAGATCTTGCGCTACCACCGCATCCCGACGCCGGCGTTCCGGGTCGTGCGCCGCGGGCAGCGGGTCGGCGCGCCGCGGCTGGACTTTCCACAGATCGTGAAGTCCCTCGACGAGGAGGCGTCCTTCGGGATCTCCCAGTCGTCGATCGTCTCCGACGAGGATGCCCTGCGCGAGCGCGTGACCTTCGTCCACGAGCGCGTCGGCCGCGACGCCCTGGTCGAGGACTACATCCCGGGCCGCGAGATCACCGTCGGTGTCGTCGGCAACACCCGGCTCCGGACCTTTCCTCCCTGGGAGCTCTTCTTCGAGCGGCTGCCCGAGGGCAGCGAACCGATCGCCACCTCCCGGGCCAAGTGGGACCCGCGCTACCAGCGCCAGGTGGGGATCCGCAATGGCCCTGCGGAGGCGCTCCCCGAGGCCCTCGCGGTTCGCCTCGCGCGTCTCGCCAAACGCGTGTATCGCGCCCTCGAGCTCAGCGGGTACGCGCGCATCGATTTTCGGCTGCGCGAGGACGGCGAGCCCTTCGTCCTCGAGGCCAACCCGAACCCCGATCTGCGCGAGGACGAGGATCTCGCGGCGAGCGCGGCGGCGGCGGGGCTCGCCTATCCCGCGCTGATCCAGCGGATCGTGAACCTCGGGCTCCAGTACCGCACGGCGTGGAGAGAGCTCGAAACCCCTGGGGCTTAGGGCCCGAGGGCGGCGAGGACCTGGAGCGCTTCGGCCTGGGTGAGGGTCGGCTTGGCAGCGAGGGCGGCGAGGTCGATCGGTTCGGAGGTCTGTCGGTCGCGCCGCGGGGGCCGGGCGCCCTCGCGCTGGCGCTCCGGTCGGAGGCTCGGCGGGGTCGCGATCACGAGGGACGCGTCGGTCCAGGCGAGCGCCGAGAGGAGCGGGCCCACCGCGTCGGCATCCGCGGCCACCACGCGCTTGGTGCGCCCGGCGGCGCCCACCAGGGCGAATCCGTCGGCGTCGCCCGCGACGATGCGCTCGGGGGCAATCGCGGCGCGCACCGCGGCCACGTCGCGTCGGTGCTCCAGGAGGATGACCAGGACCTCGGGAGGGCTTCCGCCGAAGCGCCCGGCCAGGGGGAGCGCGCGACCCCCCTCGGTGCCCGCGAGGAGCACCGCGAGCCCCGCGGCCAGGGCGGCGGCGATGCCCAGACCGAGGCCCAGGAGCGGGGGGGCGGGACGGCGGGGACCTTCGCTCACCCAGGCGGAATCGGCGTCGCACAGCGCGCGCTTGAGCCACAACGGGGTCGCGGGGGAGCCTCCGGGGAGCGGCGGCTACTCGAAGACGCCGTGCCGTCCCGCACCGCCGCGAAAGCGCGTCGCCCCGTCGCGGGTCTCGCCGCTGCGGATCGTCTCCATGCCGAGGCGGAGCTCGTTCTGGAGCGCCCACTCGAGGGGCATGCCCCACTGCTCGAGGGCCGAGCGGCGATCGCTGCGCAGACAGCGCTGGGGGAACGCGGCGAGCGCCCGGGCCAGTTCGAGGGCTCCGTCGAGGGCGGCACCGGGCTCGACCAGCC
>JANQRO010000264.1 GCA_028284525.1 Myxococcota bacterium
CGAACACGGTCATGATCACGGGGTCGAACTCGGCGGCCGCGAACACACACCACTGGTAGTACGCGGCGCGCTCCGCGCTCCCGAGGGGCGGCGCGAGCGCCGCGCCGGGATGCTCGTCGATCACCTGCAGCACGATCGCCACGGATTCGAGCATGGTGTACGCGTCGGTCTCGAGAGCGGGGACCACGCCGAGCGGGTGGACGGCGCGATATGCGGGCTCGTGCTGCGCGCCGCCCGGGAGGTCGACCAGACAGCTCTCGTACTCCGCACCCACTTCCTCGAGCACCCAGCGCGCCCGCTGGGAGCGCGTGGGCGGCCATTCGTAGAGTCGGGTCATCCGGGGCCCCCTCCGCTCAGCGCGCGGTCTGCGCGTGGCGTTCGAGCTTCACGAAGGTCGCGGTCCAACCCGCCTCGTGGTTCGCGGCGCTCTCGTCGTCGGCGAGGCCCGAATGGATCAGGGTAAAGACACTCCCGCCCGCGACCCCCGGGCTCACCTCGAAGCGCACCGTGCTCTCGTGTCCCCGCACGTCGTGCTCGTCGTGCCAGGCCCAGGTGAACTCCACGGCGTGGGGGGCGTCGACCACCACTACCTCTCCGGACATCTTGTGGGTCGCGCCCGAGGCCGTCATCAGCACCGAGTACCAGGGGCCTTTCCGCGAGAAGTCGAGCTGGGCCTCCGGGATCGTCGACCCCTCGTGCCCCCACCACGAGAGCAGGTGCGCGGGCTCGGTGACGAAGGCAAAGACCCGGCTCGGCTCTGCCGCAAAGACGCGTTCCAGTTTGAGGGTGCTCATGGTCGTCGACTCTCCTCTTCGAGCAAGCGCTCGAGGCGATCCAGGCTCGATTGCCAGTAATCGCGGTGGCTGGCCGTCCAGGCGCTGATCGCCTGCACCGCCTCGGGACGGACCGAGTACATGCGGCGTTGGCGGTCCACGCGTTGCCGCACGACCCCCGCCGTGCGCAGCACCTTCAGGTGACGCGACACCGCGGGGGCGGAGATCGGAAGGCCCTGCTGGAGCGTGCCCGCGCTGAGCTCCCCCTCCTGGAGCAGACGCTCGACGATCGCGAAGCGCGTCGGGTCGCCGAGAGCGGAGAAGGTGTGAGCCAGTGCGGTCATCGATCTCTCGTTTTTTGATCTCGTTAATTAACTAAATCACGAAATAAACGCCCTGTCAACCCCGAGTCTCGGGAGCGCGGCCCGCGAAATCGTCGCCGAGGCCGGGCTAGAGGTCGTGGAGCGGGATCATCTGGTCGAGGTCGATCGCGTAGGGCACCCGCCCTTCCGCGTCGTACTTCTCGACCGCGAAGGCGACCTCGACCAGCGAGAAGGAGAGCCAGAGGAGCCGCTGCTCGGCGTCGTCCAGGTCCTCCAGGGTCTTGCCCTCGAAGGATCCGATCACGTCTCGGATGCGGGGCTCGAGCGCGGCGTAGACCGCCCGGAGCTCCTCGGGGCTCGCCTCGGCGCGCTTGCGATTGCGCGCGCGCTCGCTGTCGAGGGCCCAGTCGGCCAAGGGCTCGAGGTCGGCGAAGGCCGGCGGGAAGACCGCGCTCATTCCGGGGCACTCACGGCGTTGTGCACCGCCCAGTACGCGTGACGCAGGAACGACTCGTCGTCCTGGAGGTGCATGTGGGTCATCGCCCCGGACTCGAGCCCCTTCTGGGTCTCCTCGTTGATGAACCCGTCCTCCAGGAAGGGATCGCGCAGCAGCACCTTGGCGTGCTCCCGGGAGAACGCGTCTGCCGGCGTGCGCACCGGGGGAAGCCGCATACGCAGGTCCCACACCGTCTCGTCGGCCGCCGAGGGCCAGAACTGGTGGGTGTGGAAGGTGCCCTCGAGGATGTAGATCAGCAGGTTCGGGAAGATGTGCAGACAGTCGAGGGACCACTCCTTCGAGCGGGTCGGGTTGATCCGCCCGCCGATGTCGAGGGCCCACTCGCCGGCGACCGCCGTGGCCGGCCCCAACGAGAGGGCGTAGGCCTCGACACCCTGGGGCTTGTAGTCCCCCGCGCCCAGCGACCACACGGCGTGCTGGTCGTAGAAGGTGAGGTCCAGGTAGTTCGAGTAGGGGTGCTCGGCGCTCGAGAAGAGATCCGGCCAGGCCTTCTTGTGCACGAAGGGCGCGTGGAGCGACTCGGCCTGGGAGTCCATCACGATCTTCCAGTTGGCCCGCAGGGCGGTCTGGTAGCGGAGCTCATGGGTGATCTTCTCGAAGGGGAAGCCCACGACGTAGTCGGCCACCGGCGCCAGGAACTCGAGCAACGGCTCGGCGCGCTCGGGGTCGAGGTGGACGAAGATGAAGCCCTCCCACACGTCGCAGGCCACCGCCGCCAGGTCGAGGGCGCCGCGGGTGGCGGTGTAGAAGTTCTCCTCCTGGGAGACGTGGACGAGCTCGCCCTGGGCGTCGTAGACCCAGCCGTGGAAGCGACAGGGGAAGACGCTCGCCCCCGATCCCGCCGCCTCGCAGACCAGCCGGTTGCCCCGGTGACGACACACGTTGTGGAAGGCGCGGATCGCGCCGTCGCGTCCGCGCACGACGAGGATCGAGGTCTTGGCCGCCTCGATCTCCTGGACGAACCAGTCGCCCGGGTTGGGAACCTGACTCACGCGACCCACGTGGAGCCAGCAGCGCTTGAAGATCTTCTCGCGTTCGCGCTCGAAGTAGTCGGGAGAGGTCACGCGCTCGACCGGGATCGGCTCCTGCCCCATCTGCGGAAAGCGCTCGTTCCAGCGCCAGCCGCGCGTCTCCGATTGCGGGGGAGTGCTGACTGCCATGCTCGCGCCTCCGTGTGGCCACCGCGGGCCGCCGGGAAGTGTAGGGAGCCCGGACGCGGGCTTCGAGCGGCCGCGCGCGGCCGCCCGGCTCGAGGAGTGCGTCGAGCGCGCCCTCGCCCAGTCGGCCGGGGGCGTAGCGGACCCCGCGAGCCGGGGCGAGCGGACCCGGACCCGCCTAGTTGCCCGACTTGAGCCGTGTGACGTCGAAGTGGCGCAGGAGCTCGCTCGGGCTGTTGTCCTCGACCCGCGCCGTCCACATCTGGTTCAGGTTGGCCGTCCCGTCGACGAAGTTCACGACCATGAACGCGATCGGGAGCAGGATCCGGCGCCCGACGTTGCCCGGGACGTCGCTCGTCTCCGACCAGTCGAGCTGGAACCACACGATGCGGCCCGGCTCGCCCTCCCGGTCGTAGGCCAGCGACGCGATCGGCGAATAGGTCTCTTTGTCGTACCAGAGGATCTTCTTCGAGAACTTGTGACGGCTGTCCTGCGGGCGCTGCTCGAGCGCGATGACGCGGCGCTTCTGCCATCGCTCGTCGATGAAGGGCAGTGTGTTGTAGGGGCCGAAGCGGCAGGCCAAGAACTGCTCCCGCTCTCCCGGGACGGCGAGCTCGCGCTCGCGCCAGCCGGGCACGTTCTTCGGGAAGCAGACGCGCTCCGAGTCCATCGTGACGAGCATGTCGCGCTCACCCCGGGCGACCCATTCCTGGTCCCAGAGGTAGCCGGAGAAGAGCAGCGAGTCCTCGTAGGTCATCTCCGAGCCCATCGCGTTGTCGGACTTTTCGCCGGTCGAGAGCCGACGCGCCCGGCGCAGCTGGGGGAGGTAGGCCCACGCGTCGTCCTTGCGCACCTGGGAGTCGCGGTAGCGGAAGATCAGGGTGCGTTGCCCGCGCAGGTCGAAGGGGGTCAAGGTGTCGATGAACTCGGCCCACAGCACATCGGTGTCGTCGCTGATCTGCGGGGGACCCGGGAGGAGATCCGCGCGGTGGCTGAAGTAGCTGCGCCGATAGGTGCCCTGGGCGAACTTCCAGAAATCCTCCCCGTGGTCGCGGGTGAAGCTCCACCCCCAGTCCTGCACCAGGGTGCTCCCGCCGAACCAGCGGCGGCTCGCGTTCCACGCGAGCTTCAGCGCGAAGTGGGGGTCTTCGGGGCGGAGGTCGCAGGCGTGACCCGTGACCTCCTGGCTCCACTCCGAATAGGGAAAGGGCTCGCCGGCCACGTGCCCCACGAGCTGCCCGCGCTCGTCGAGCTGCGCCTGACAGGCGTAGCGCGCCGTCGCCTCCACGTACTTCTCGTGGGGTCGGTAGTCTTCGCTCGGGACGATGTGCAGCTCGAGCTCGGGGTAGGCCTCGACGGTGTGGGGCCAGAGCTCTTCGGGGTAGAGCGCGCGCACCGTCTCGCGGGTGTCGTAGGTGACGACGTCCCCCGGTGCGGGCTCGGCGGAGGCGGAGCGCGGCGCGAGGGCGAGCCCCGCAGTGATGGCGACGACCCCGATCCAATCCGTGACTCGCATTCCGCCTCCCCGGCCGCCGGGTGTCCCCACCCGCGGCCGTTGGGGGCGGACGATAGCGCCGACGTCGCGCGGCGCGCGCGCGCCCTCTGCGACCCTCTCCCCGGCCGACGCTCCCGTCGGCACGGGAGGGGAGCCCATGAACGAGCTCGGATCGAAGGGCGCCGCGCGGCGGCGCTTCCTCCGCGGAGCGCTCGCCAGCGGGGCCGCGGCGTGGGGTGCAGACGCCGCCGCGGCGCTGCCGGATCCGCGCCGCCGCCCGGGCCGGACCTTTGCGGAGACCGGCGGCTTCGGCGCGCGTTCCCCGTTCGTCGACACGACGCGCCGCGCGCTCACTGCGAACGGGCTCACCGGGGGGAGCCTCACCC
>JANQRO010000273.1 GCA_028284525.1 Myxococcota bacterium
CCGACCGCCACGTGAAGCGCTTCTGGGTCGTTCCCCTGGGGCTCCAGGATGCGCCGCTCGTGGTGCACCTCGACGTGCGCCTCGACGCCTCGGGGGCGCTCCGAGGAGAGCCCCGCATCACGAAGCGCTCGGGGAACCCGTGGTTCGACGAGGGCGCCGTGCGCGCCGTCGAGAAGGCCGCGCCGCTCCCCGCGCCGCCCGAGGCGGGCACCTGGCCCTTCGTCTTTCGCCCGGAGGATCTCGACTGATGGGGCATGCCCCGCATCGCAGGACCCGTCGACGCGTGTGGGCCCTGGGCCTCGCGGCAGCCGCGCTCTGCGCGGGCCCGGTTTCGTCGGCCCGCGCCCAGAACCCCTCGGTGATCGTCACCAACCCCGACGCCCGGGCCTTCCGCGCCGCGGTGCAGCGCTTCGCCGTGGCGCGCGACGACGTCGACGCCACCGCGTTTCGCGAGAAGCTCTCCGCCGCCCTCGAGTTCTCGAGCGTCTTCACCCCGATCGACGAGGGCGCCTTTCTCGGGCCGCTGCAGAGCGAGGGGCTCTCCGCCACGACCCCGCGCTGTGTCGACTGGACGCCGATCGGCGCCGACGCGCTGGTGGAGGGCCAGTTCGAGGGCGCCACGGGCGGCGAGTTTGCCGTCGAGTTCCGCGCCATCGACGTGGTGCGCTGTCGCTCGGCGCTCCGCAAGCGCTACACGGGCCGCGTCGCCGACGCCGACCTGATCGCCCGCAAGATCGCCGACGACATCGTTGGCGCGTTCACCGGCACGCCCGGCGTCTCGTCCACCGAGCTGACCTTCCTCTCCGACCGCGGGGGCCACACCGAGGTCTTCGTGATGGAGGTCGACGGCACCCGGGCTCGCGCCGTCACCCGCGACCGCGCGCTCAAGGGTTTTCCCAATTGGTCGGTCGACGGCTCGTCCATCGTGTACATGTCGTACCAGTACCGCCGTCTGCCCCAGCTCTTCCGCATCGTGCGGCGGGGCAACGCGAAGGCCGGCCGCATCCTCCAGGGGCTGCGGCCCGGCACCGCGGTGTACCGGGGTGTGCACGCCCCCGACGGCGATTCGCTGGCCGTGGTGGTGAGCATCGACGGGGTGCCGGATCTGTTCCGCACCGATCTCACCGGCAACCGGCCCCAGCGCCTCACCCGCAACCCCGCCATCGACGTCTCGCCAAGCTGGTCTCCCGACGGCGGCCAGCTCGTCTTCGTGTCCGACCGCACCGGATCGCCCCAGCTCTACATCATGAACGCCGACGGCTCGGGCACACGCCGGCTCACCTTCGACGGCGGGTACAATTCCGCGCCCGCGTGGTCGCCCGACGGGCGCTGGATCGCCTACGAAGCACGTCTCCAGGGCCAGTTCGACATCTGGCTGATCGACCCGATGGGCCAGGTCAACGTGCCGCTCGTCGACCACCCCCGCAGCGACGAGTCGCCCGCCTGGTCGCCGGACAGCCGCAAGCTCGCCTTCCACTCGACGCGCCGGGGTCGCCCCGACATCTACGCCGTCGATGTCGACGGGCGCAATCTGGTGCGGTTGACCCAGGGGGAAGGGGCCAACAAACAGCCTCACTGGGGACCGCGACCCCAGTGATAGACTCTCGCGCCCGCGCCGCCGGGGGCGAGCCGGAGGAGAGGATGGGGAAGAGCGACCAGCACGCGAGGCGGCGGGTCGAAACGAAGCGGAGGGCCGCCCTCGGGGTGTGCACGGCTCTTCTGGTGTTGGCCGGCGGCTGCGTGTCGGTCGCGGAGCACCGCAAGCTCGAGGAGCGCGTGCTCTCGCAGCAGCGCAGTCCCTCCGGCGAGTCGCGCCGGGTCGTCGCCGACCTCCGCGCCGAGCTGCGCCGTCTCGAAGAGCGCGTGAACCAGCTGGAAGGCCGGCTCGAGAGCGCCGAGCACGAGACCCGCCGCGCCCAGGAGGAGGCGCGCCGGGCGCGCCAGGAGGCCGCGCGTGTCGGATCGGGCACAGCACCGGGCACGTCCCCGCCCCCCGGCGATGGATCGACGCCGACCGGCAACGCGGCGGCAGCTCCGCCCGACGAGCCGAGCGCGCCGGCCGCCGTCGACGGTCGTCCTCCCCCCGCGCCGAGCTCCGAGGTGAGCGCCTACCGCAACGCCCGCACCGATTGGCGGGAGGGACGCTGGGACGATTGCATTGACCGCTTCGGGAGCTTCTTGCAAACTTACCCGGCTTCGGGCTACGCCGACGATGCCGCGTTCTGGCTCGCGGACTGCCACTTCAAGCGGGGGGACTACAAGACGGCGGTGGTCCGATTCGACGACGTCGTGGTGCGCTATCCCGAGGGAGAGCGGTCCGCCGACGCGCTCTACCGCCAAGGAGAAGCCCTGCTTCGGCTCGGACCCGGATACAGCAAGGCCGCGAGTCGCGCCTTCGAGCGCGTGATGAAGGAGTATCCCTCGTCGCCGCGGGCGCAGGAAGCGAAGAGACAGCTCGAACTGCTCAGGCCGCGTTGAAGGAACAACGAAGGTGAGAAAGCGCGAACTCGAACGCTTGCGGAAGCTCCTGGAAGGGCAGCGCGAACAGCTGGTGGGCAACGCCAAGCGCGCTCTCACCGGCGACATCCACCTCGACCCCGACGACTTTCCCGACGAGATGGACGCGGCCTCCTCGGAGATCAGCCTCGCCTTCACGGGGCGGCTTCGCGAACGCGAGCGACACCTGCTGGCCAAGGTCGACCAGGCCCTCGCCAAGATCGACGCCGGGGAATACGGCCTCTGCGAAGCCTGCGGCGAGGAGATCGGGATCAAGCGCCTCGAGGCGCGCCCGGTGGCCGAGCTCTGCATCGACTGCAAGGCCGAGCAAGAGCGCCTCGAACGCAACATCGGCTAGGGGCTGACTCTGCCCGCTGCCTCCTCCCTCGACGCCGACACCCTGGTCCTCGGGGTGGAGAGCTCCTGTGACGAGATGGCCGCCGCGATCGTGCGCGGAGGTCGCGATGTCGTGGCGAGCGTGGTGCACCACCAGGTCGAGGTGCACGCGCCCTACGGCGGGGTGGTGCCCGAGCTGGCCTCTCGCGACCACGCGCGCGCCGTGTCCCAGGTGGTCGACGCGGCTCTCGAGCGCGCGGGGGTCGGGCCACGCGGCCTCGGCGGGGTGGCGGTCACCGCGGGTCCCGGTCTCCTGGGCTCGCTGCTCGTGGGCCTCTGCTTTGCCAAGGCCTTTGCGTACCGCTTCGGGCTGCCGCTGGTCGGGGTGCATCACCTCTCGGGGCATCTCGCCTCCGCCGAGATCGCCGACCCCGCGTTGCGCGCGCCCTACCTCGGGCTCGTCGTCTCGGGGGGCCACACGGCGCTCTACCGGATCGAAGACGAGGCGGCGCCGCGGCTCCTGGGCGAGACCCGGGACGACGCCGTCGGCGAAGCCTTCGACAAGGTCGCGAAGCTCCTGGGCTTGCCGTATCCCGGGGGTCCCGCCCTCGCGGCGTTGGCCGAGGAGGGCGACGAGACCGCGATCGACTTTCCCCGCCCGATGGCGGGACGGCCGGGCTACGAGTTCTCGTACAGCGGGCTGAAGACCGCCGTCGCCCTCGAGGTGGAGGCGCGCTCGCCCCTCCGCGACGGGGAGCGGGCCGACATCGCCGCGTCGTTCCAGGCTGCGGCCACCGATGTGCTGGTCGCGAAATCGCAGCGCGCCCTCGGCGACGAGGGGCTCGACCAGCTCGCGGTGGTGGGGGGTGTCGCGGCCAACGCGCGGCTGCGCGAACGCCTCGTAGACGCGGCGGCGCGCGAAGGCTTTCGCGCCGTGTTCCCGCCGCTGGCGCTCTGCACCGACAACGCCGCGATGATCGCTTCGGCGGGCTACGCGGGGCTCGCTCGGGGCGAGCGGGCGGAGCTCTCCCTCGGCGCCTTCGCCCGCGCACCGCTCGGGTGAGCCCGTCGCAACGCCGGGAGGTGCGCGACACCTTCGCGCGCCGCGGACTGCGCCCCCACAAATCCCGCGGTCAGAACTTCCTGGTCGATCCCCGCGTCGCCGAACGCATCGTCGCGGGCGCGCGACTCGGGCCAGGCGACGCCGTGATCGAGGTCGGGCCCGGGCTCGGCATCCTCACGCGGGCCCTCGCGGCGCGAGCCGAACGGGTGGTGGCCATCGAGATCGATCGCGGCCTCGTCGAGACCCTGCGCAGCGAGGGCGAGCTCCCGGGTCACGTCGCCCTGCGTCACGACGACGCGCTCGGGATCGACCTCTCCGCGTTGGTCGCGGAGCTCGGCCGGCGCACCCACGTCGTCGCGAATCTCCCCTACGCGATCTCGGCCCCGCTGCTCCGTTGGCTCCTCGGCGCCCGCGAGGCACTCGCGAGCTGGGTGGTGATGCTCCAGCGCGAGGTCGCCGAACGTCTCGTGGCGCCGGTGGGCGCGCGCCAGTACGGGTCGCTCTCGGTGCTCACCCAGACGCTCTGCGAGGTGGAGCGTCTCTTTGCGGTGCCCAACGCCGCCTTCGATCCGGTGCCCCAGGTGGAGTCGGTGGTGGTGCGCGCGCTGCCCCGCGCGCCCTCGCCCCTGGACGACGACGCGATGGTCGAGTTCGAACGGGTGGTGCGGGCCTGCTTCAGCGCCCGTCGCAAGACCCTGGTGAACGCCCTGCGCGGCCAATGGCCCTGGGGTATCGCCCCCGAGCGGTCGCGGCTCGAGGGTCATCTCGAAGCCCAGGGGATCGCCGTCGACGCCCGCGCCGAGACCCTGAGCCCCGGCGAGTTCGCCGCCCTGGTGACGTCCCTCCGGGGCGATTTTGTCGCTTGACACCCCGAAACGGGCGCTCATATCCTCTCGGCGTTCGAGGGGAATCGCACGGTGCGATCTTCATCGGACGACAAACCGGCCCGGACGACCCCCGCGTCGAGCCGAGCAATCGAGACGAGCCCGACACGCGAACCACGCTCAGATCTGCCGAGCAGACTGAGACGGAGGGGAGCCACGCGGGAATCGCGGAGACGGCGCGGCCGTCTCGGCGAAGGGCAGCTGCCCCGCTGCGTTGGATCGCGCCTCCAGTTCCCTGGACGGCGCGTTTTTGTTGTTTGGAGCCCTCGACGACGGAGACCGGGCCTCCGGAGGACGCCATGTCCACAGTCTCGGTCGCCACGGCGCGCGAACACTGCGTCACCACCCGCACCCTCGCCACCCGCAAACGCCGCGGTGAACGCATCACGATGCTCACCGCCTACGACTTCGCCTTCGCCCGGATCTTCGACCAGGCCGGGATCGACTGTCTCCTGGTGGGGGACAGCCTGGGCAACGTGGTGCAGGGGGAGAGCACGACCCTTCCCGTGACCCTCGAGGAGATGATCTACCACACGCGTCTCGTGACCCGCGCGGCGCAGCGGGCCCTGGTGATCGCGGACATGCCCTTCGGCTCCTACCAGGCCTCTCCCGAGGACGGGGTACGCAGCGCGATCCGCCTGCTCAAAGAGTCCGGGGCCCAGGCCGTGAAGCTCGAGGGCGGCACCCAGGTCGCGGCCACCGTCGAACGCATCACCGCCGCCGACATCCCCGTGATGGGCCACGTCGGGCTCACCCCGCAGTCCATCCACAAGATGGGCGGCTTCCGGGTGCAGGGGCGGAGCGAGGGCTCCCGACAGCGCGTGCTCGACGACGCCCGCGCCGTGCAGGAGGCCGGCGCCTTCTCGGTGGTGCTCGAGGGCATGCCCGCGGATCCCGCCGGCGAGATCACGGCGACCCTCGAGATCCCCACGATCGGCATCGGCGCCGGCCCGGGCTGCGACGGCCAGGTGCTGGTGATGCACGACATGCTCGGCATGAACGACTGGACGCCGAGCTTCGTGAAGCAATACGCCAACCTCGGCGCCGCGGCCGCGACTGCGGCCCGCGTCTTTGCCGACGAGGTGCGCGAGCAGAAGTTCCCCGCCGAAGAGCACTGCTACAAGGGGAAGGGCCAGTGAAGCTCCTGCGCAGCGTCGACGAGCTCCGCGCCTACAGCGACGCCGAGCGGGCGGCGGGTCGCCGCATCGCCCTCGTACCGACGATGGGGGCGCTCCACGCCGGTCACCTCTCGCTGGTCGCGGAGGGGCATCGCCACGCCGATACGGTCGTGGTCACGATCTTCGTGAACCCCACCCAGTTCGCGCCGGGGGAGGATTTCGACGCCTACCCCCGCGGTCTCGAGGCCGACCTCGCGCAGTGTCGGGCGGCCGGCGTGGCGGCGGTCTTCGCGCCCCCACCCGACGAGATGTACCCGGACGGGCCCGAGGGCGGGAAGACCTGGGTCGCGGTCGAAGACATCACGGCGCCGCTCTGCGGGGCCTCCCGGCCCACCTTCTTCCGCGGGGTCGCCACCGTCGTGACGAAGCTCCTGGTGGTGGCCCGCCCCGACGTCGCGGTGTTCGGGGAGAAGGACTACCAGCAGCTCCAGGTCGTGAAGCGTCTGGCGCGGGATCTCCTGCTCGGGGTCGAGATCCTCGGCGCGCCGATCCACCGGGAAGAGGACGGCCTCGCGATGTCGAGTCGCAACGTCTACCTCGACGCCGGGATGCGCGCCGAGGCGCTCGTGCTCTCCCGCGCCCTCGACGCAGCCGAGGCCGCGGTGCGTCACGGCGAGCGCTCCCGGGACGCGCTCCTCGAGCGCGCGACCAAGGAGATCGCGACGGCGTCCCACGCGGCCATCGACTATGTCGAGCTCCGCGACCCCGAGAGCCTGGAGCCCGTGGGCGGGACCCTCGAGGGCCCGGCGCTGCTGGCGCTGGCGGTGCACTTCCCCCAGCGCGTGGGCGCCGACGAGGTGGTGCGGCTGATCGACAACCGCGTGCTGCGCCCCGGCGTCTAGCCGGATCCCGCGGCGGCGACCCCGCGCGGGTCGTCGCCGCGCGTATCCCCTCCGCGCGGCCCTGGCCTACCCTCCCGGCGCGATGGGGGACGACGGGCGCCAGGTCATCGCGCGCAACCGCCGCGCGGGCTTCGACTACGAGATCCTCGACACTGTCGAGGCGGGGCTCGTCCTGCAGGGTCCCGAGGTGAAGTCGCTGCGCGCCGGCAAGGCCAACCTCTCGGACGCCTACGCGACGATCCGATCGGGGGAGGCCTATCTCGTGAACGCGCACATCTCCCCCTACAAGGAGGCGGGACGCGAGAACGCCGACCCGCGGCGCGAGCGCAAGCTGCTGCTCCACAAGTCCGAGATCCAGCGCTGGAAGGGCAAGGTCGCCGAGCGCGGCCTGACCCTCGTCCCCCTCGAGCTCTACTTCAAGGACGGTCGCGCGAAGGTCGAGATCGGCCTCGCCCGGGGCAAACGCAAAGGGGACAAACGCCAGGCGATCCGCGAACGCGAGGTGAAGCGCGAGATGGACCGCGCGCTGCGCGAGGAGCGGCGCCGGTGAAGCGCGAGGCCTGGCGGCCCGGACGCGCGAGCCGGCCCCGGGTGTCGAGAGACGCGCTGGCGGCCGCCGTGCTCTTCGTGTTCGCCTGCGTGGGGGACGCGCCGGCGCCATCGCCTCCGCGCCCGCCGGCGCCGGTTCCGCCGGCGGCGGCGTCGGCCGGGACGCTGCGGCCCTCGCGCGCGCCCTTCCTCCCCTCGCGCGGCGACTACGCGGCGTTTCGCGCCGGGAGCGACGTGGAGATCGCGGACCCCAACTACCTGCCCTTCATGACCCACCGCTTCGAGGAGGCCGGGAACGCCGAGGACTGGATCGTCTTCTGCCGCTGGCCCGATTCGCGGCTGCCGCTCTCGATCTACGTCGAGGCCCCGGAGATCGCCGACGAGCTCCAGGACGACGGCGAGTTCCACCAGCCCGAGGCCTACCTGCGCGCCGCCGAGCGCGCCTTCGCCACCTGGGAGCAGGCGCTCCCGAACCTGATCCGCTTCGTGCGGGCCGAGCGCCCCGAGGACGCCGATCTGCGCATGCGACTGCTCGGCGGCCGCGGTCCCTCCCACGGACGGCAGGCGCAGGTGCTCGGGAGCACGCCGATCCTGCGCGCCTGTCGGATCACCGGGGGCGATCCCCGCGACGGCATCGTGGAGGTCGACTTCGAGGTGCCCTGGGTGGAGGTCTACGTCGCCGACCGCTACGGCCTGCTCGAGCCCAACCAGGTCGGGCGGGTCGCGCTCCACGAGATCGGACACGCCCTGGGGATGCGCGGCCACAGCCCGATCCCCGCCCATCTGATGTTCGGAGAGACCCGCGGCCGCCCCGTCGACGAGCTCTCGCCCTCGGACGTCCACTCCTTCCGGGCGCTCTACGCGATTCCCAACGGCACCGTCTACACCCGGACGCCGCGGGGGCGGCCAGCGCGGGCGCCCCGGGTCGGTCCCGGGGTCGAGCCGCCGGTGCTCGCCGCGGACGCGGTGGTCGACCGGAGTCACGGATTCTCGCTGCGCGTCCCGGAGGGGTGGCAGGTGGTGCGCGAGCCACAGGGTCTCGTGGCGATCGACGGCGTCGTGTGGGACTACGAGGCGTCGTTCTCGGTGACGGCGCGGGGCTACCAGAGTGTCGACGGCTATCTGGAGCGCAACCGCGCCCGGCACATCGCGGGTGGCGTGGTGCAGGGGAGCGGAACGATCGAGGTCGGTGGCTATCCCGCCCAGGTGATGCGTGTGTACCAACCTCGCGCCCACCTGGTCCAGCGACAGATCTTCGTCGAGACCGGCGACGGTCGCGTGCTGATCCTCGTGGCGGAGGCACCCGCGGAGGCGAGCGCCGCCTTCGAGCGCTGGTTCGCGGCCATCCTCGAGAGCTTCGAAGTGCGCAACGCCGAGCCGCGGCGCGGCTAGCGTCTGCCGAATCGCCCACCGCTCGCGGCGCCGATCGGTCGCCCGCCAGGCAGCGGGCGCCCGGCGGCTCCCCACGTGTTGGGATGGCCGCGACCCGTCGAGGCGCCGCACCGTGTCGGGCCCGGACCCGGTGCCATCTCCCCCGGCGGGCGCCGAAGCGCTCAGGGGGAATAGACCGGGCAGTGCTCGCGCATCGCGGCGAGGGGCAGGGCGTCGCCGTCGCGCTCGGAGAGGATCGGGGTCTTCACGGGCCAGGCGATCCCGATCTCCGGGTCGTTCCAGGCGATCCCGATCTCGTCGTCCGGGGCGTAGACCGCGCTGCACTTGTACTCGATCTCGGCGATCTCGCTGGTCACCACGAAGCCGTGGGCGAAGCCCGCCGGGATGAAGAGCTGCTGGAAGTTGTCCTCCGAGAGCGTCACCGCGACGTGTCGGCCGAAGCGGGGCGACCCCACTCGGATGTCCACCGCGACGTCGAGGACGCTCCCCCGCACCGCGCGCACCAGCTTCGCCATCCCGGTCTGCGCGTGGAGCCCGCGCAGGGTGCCGCGCCCCGAGCGCGAGTGGTTGTCCTGGACGAAGGCGGTCGCGATGCCGTGCTCGCGGTAGCGCTCCGCGCGGTAGGTCTCGAGAAAGAAGCCGCGCTCGTCGCGGAACACCTGGGGCTCGACCCGCAGCACCTCGGGGAGCTCGGTGGGCGTCACCTTCATCGCGCGGACCCGAGGCCGAGCCGCTCGCGGGCGTGGCCCACCGCTTCGCACCAGTCTCGATGCTCGAGGTACCAGCGCACGGTCTCGCGCAGCCCCTCCCGGAGGTCGTGGCGGGGACTCCAGCCGAGCTCGGCGCGGATCTTCGAGGCGTCGATCGCGTAGCGGCGATCGTGGCCGGGCCGGTCCGGCACGAAGGTCTTGAGCTCGCCGTAACGCGACGCGCCCCGCGCCGTCATCGCCGGGTTGTCCTCGGCCGGCGCCAGCTCGTCGAGCATCTCGCAGAGCAGATCGACGAGGGCCAGGTTGGTGCTCTCGCTGTCGCCGCCGAGGTTGTACTTCTCACCCGGGCGCCCCTCGCGGAGCACGCGGAGGAGGCCGGCACAGTGGTCCTCGACGTAGAGCCAGTCGCGGACGTTGCGCCCGTCGCCGTAGATCGGGAGATCCTTGGCCTCGAGTGCGTTCAGCAGCATCAGCGGGATCAGCTTCTCGGGAAACTGATAGGGCCCGTAGTTGTTCGAGCAGTTGGTGATCAGCACCGGCACCCCAAAGGTGCGGTGGTAGGCGCGGGCGATGTGGTCGGCACCGGCCTTCGAGGCGGCGTAGGGCGAGTTCGGGGCGTAGGCCGTGGTCTCGGCGAAGAGCCCCTGGTCGCCGAGCGACCCGTAGACCTCGTCGGTGGAGACGTGGAGGAGGCGGAAGCGCTCGCGCTCGGCCGGCGCGAGCTCGGCCAGATGGTGACGGGCGCCCTCGAGGAGCTCGAAGGTCCCGACCACGTTGGTCTCGAGGAAGGAGCGCGGGTCGTCGATCGAGCGGTCGACGTGGGATTCGGCGGCGAAGTTGAGGACCGCGGTGGGCCGGTGCTCGCGGTAGACGCGGGTCACCGTCTCCCGGTCGGCGATATCCCCCTCGACGAAGACGAAGCGCGGCCCGCCCTCGAGATCCTCGAAGTTCTCCCGTCGCCCGGCGTAGGTGAGCTTGTCCAGCACGACGATGCGCGCCTCGCTCTCGGCGAGGGCGTGCCGGACGAAGTTCGAGCCGATGAAGCCGGCCCCCCCGGTGACGATCCAGGTCTCGCTCACGGCTCGCTCGGCTCCTCTCGGGGCTGCGGGTTGGGGGGCGGGTTCTTGCTCCCTCGGCAGCGCGTCGGCGCAACCTTACCACTCGCGAAGAAGTGGCCCCGGGCCGCCCCGACGGCACGGCCTTTTCGCGGCGTTGGGCCCTTCTGCGGCCACGTTGCGGGTCGGCTGCCGGCCCGCCGCCGACCGGAACGGGTCCGCCCTTTCGCCCCCACCCCGGCCTCGAAATTGACACCGGGGTTCCGGGCCGTAGGCTTTCGGAACAGGGGGCGATCGGCTTCGACGGGTGGTCGAAGGCGAGCGCTGCGTGCCGAGATGGTCGCGCTCTCGTTAATCAGACGGCATTGTTGGTAGTTCATACCTGCCGACGACAACTACGCACTCGCTGCTTAGCTAAACCCTGAGCTAGCGACGCCCGTCCCCGACGTCTCCTAGGGGGTCGCGGGCGTCATCAGGAGACTGGTCCCCGGCCGCTGGCAGACCGCATCCGGGGACGAGAGCCAAGTCTGCCTGGGTAGCGCTTCTCCCGGCGCCGCGACTGGCGCTACCGAGATCGGGCGGCACCTACGCACGTAGACGCGCTGGCTGGACGCCATTCGGACGCGGGTTCGATTCCCGCCGCCTCCACCAATTTATCCTTCTATTTCAGATGGTTAGAGAGATCGATTTTCGCTTGCGCCCACTCCGCGCCCAAAGTGGGTCGCTAGGGCTCGCGGAGACGAGGCCTCAAGACGTCGACGACTGCTTCTTGCAGATAGAAGCGTCCGTCCCGTTCAAACGCGGCTCTCGACCTCCTTCGCGAGATCCGAAGCAGACATGGAGAGCACCCCGGCGCACCTCCGGGCGCAGTGTTGGTGAGGTCCGCCGTGCTAGGGGTGCCGGCTCGAGGGGGTCCCGCCCCCCTCTCGTCGAGGCGCTGTTGGTCCATCGATTCGATGGATGAGTAGGTGTTAGGCGATCGCCTTCCAGTTGATCTCGGTCCTCGCCCACGATCACGGCTCGATCGACTGCGCCTACTTCCTGCACAAAGAGGAGGACGTGGAGCATCGCGTGCATGCTGGCCCGATTTCGAGGACGAACGCCGCGCGATCCATGACGTGGGGTAGCCGTTCCGCAGTGAGGCGTGCGACGCGCTGGAGGGTATGACACGCGGTCCCGTGAATCGCGCGTCACCCCGGGCCCGCAAGATCCCGTCACGCGCCGCCATCTTGGCGTTCGACCAGCGGTCTGAGGATTTCCTCGTACATGATTCGCTGAATCTTCGATCCACGCTCGTCGGCCCAATTCGTCGCGAGCTCTGCCATGAACTGGTTGGTCGACGTGATCGATACCCCGGCCTTCTCCATGCGTCGCACCGCGATGTCGTCCGCCGCTTGGGTGGGAGAACCACCGGCATCCACGACGACTTGGACGTCGTATCCCGCTTCGAAAGCGCTGATGGCGGGGAACACGACGCACACGTCGTTCGTTAGTCCGGCGATCACGAGCTGCTTTCGTTCGGTCGCTTGAACGGCGCTTGAGAAGTCCTCGTGCATCCACGCATCGACGATGCCCGGGCGTTTGATCCGCTGGTCGTAGGCTTTGGGCGCGATTTCCTTCAGGTCGTCGAGCAGCGGACCCTGGAACTGGTCCTCCTGGCTCGACGTCAAGACCAGCGGCATGCCCGTCTCAACTGCAGTTCGGGCCAGGGCCCGGGTGTTCTGCACGATCTCTTCGCGCGGGATGTTCCGAGCGAGCTTGATCGTTCCGACTTGGTGGTCGATGAGAAGCATTGCGGTGCTGTCCGGGGTGAACAAGTTCTTCATCGAAAGACCTCCTGGGTGTTCGATTTGCCGACTCATGAGACCACGCTACTCAAGGAGCGTACAAGGAGGGGCGCCTCGCTGGATCTTCCAACCAACCGATTGGAGCCATTGCCCCTCTCCTCCGACGACTGCTGTCTACGACAGGTCGACTCGTGGTCCTGGGTGTAGTTGGGAACGGCTTGTGTACCAAAGGACCTACCCCTGGCGAGGAACCGGTGCGCACGTTCCGCACCAACGAGGGCCTTGCCGAACTCGCGACTACGGCGCCGCAACGCCGCGAATCGTCAACGACCAACGATAGTACCGGCCCCGGTGGGGGAAGCGTCGGCCGCGTCCGTTGCCGGCGGTTTCTGTTCGGTGCGAAATCGCGGGAGGCATTCGGGATGGGAGGCCTGGAGATACGCGACGAGCTTTTCGCGGACTTCGCAGCGAAGCGCCCAGGCCACATCGGCGTTCGGCGCCGACACGAGGACACGGAGGCGCATCGTCAGTGGGCCCGCCTCCACCACCTGGAGGTTCCAGAACTCTCCGTCGAACTCCTGGCACTCGCTCAGGATCGACCCGACGGCGGCGCGGACCGTGGCGACAGGGGTTCGGTAGTCCACCTCGACGGTGAGAGCGCCGAGCAGGGCCGCGTCTCTCCGAGTCCAATTCTGGAAGGGCTCGGTGAGGAGAACGTGGAGCGGTACGATCAAGCGCCGGAGGTCCCAGAGCCGAACGACGATGTAGGTAGCCTCGATCTCCTCCACACGGCCCCACTCACCCTGGATGACGACGACGTCGTCGAGCCGGACGGGCTGCGTCCACGCCAGCTGGACGCCGGCCATGAAGGCCTCCACGGTGGGCCGTGCGGCGATCCCGATGATGATCCCCACGATTCCGGCTGAAGCCAAAAGACCGGCCCCCAGTGCGCGCATGCCCGGGAACGTCATCAGCGCCGCTGCGCCGCAGATCCCTATCGTTCCCACAACGCCGAGGCGTCGGAGGACTTGGATGCGGGTTTGGACCTTACGCGCAAGGAGGTTGTCCGAGACATCCGTCGGGAACTGCTCTGAGACGAACGAGTCTGCGAAATTGAGCAGACCCACAAGACTCCACCCGACCGCTGAGATAAGAGCGAGCACCAGAGCACGACGCGCGACGTCAACCGCGGGGCCCGGCGAATCCCAGGCCAAGGGGAACGCGGAGCGAATGGCCAGGAGCGGCCCGAGCACAAGGAGCGCGCGGCCAATCGTGCGTACCAGCACGGTCGCGCTCTCCGGACGCTGGCGGCGCAGGGCCAACCAGAGGACCGCCACCACAAGGCCGGCGAGGGCGAGCCCGACTGCCGCCGCTGCTGCGAGCGTCGCGAACGCGTTGTCCATCAGGGCTCCCATCGCGCCACCGGTCACTAGGCCGCGGCCCCCGACTCGGACCTAGCGTCCGGCCGCCCGGACCGTCTGGGCATTCTTCCGGTGGTCTAGATCGTTTCAGCGAACCGAGCGCACCCAAATCGTTTCACTCGACAATCGCGTGCTTATCTATGTGCCTCCAAGTACAGTCAACGTCAACTCAGTGCGCTACGGGCGCGACGCAGAGAGAAGCCTGACCCCCACCAACGCTTCAGAGGTGGACTTCACAGGTCGCGCAGCGTGCTGTGATCTATCAAGCTAGCGTGCGGGCTCGCCTCGACCCGACGCAACCGTGGGGACCGTATCGCTAGCTCACGCCGGCGTTCATGCGTATTCGAGCGTATGCCCAGAGGCCGTCGGTCGCGACGGAATCGAGAGTTCGAGCCAGCCCGATTCGCGTTCACGCCGAACCCGTACGACGACGACGGTTGCATCCCGATCGGTAAACCGACGGTGGGCCGCGCTGACGATGCGGCTCGCGAGCATCCGCGCGCCCACTTCCCCCGCCGATCGTACGATCGATGGCTCCTGGACGACATCCTCGGCCCCGTCGCTGCAGAGCACGAGCGTGTCCCCGGGTCAGAGTTCGAGGGTGAAGATTTAGAAGGGCGTGTCGGCGAAATCCCCATTGAACGGGCGTTGTTTTAGGCCCCCACGGCTCCGCCGGCGAGCGCCCCGATGCCCGCGCCGATCGCGGCGCATTTAGCGCGGTCGCGGCCGGTGAGGGCACCCACCGCGGCGCCGCCCGCGGCCCCAAGCGTGGCGCCCGTCGCGGTCTTTGAGAGCTGTGGCCGTCCTGTGTAGGGATGGGCCGTGCATGCGTTCGTGAAGAGCATTGCCGTGGCGATTCCACTACAGGCTCTCCGCCGCAACCACTGGTACCGCGTTTCCGTCTCCATCCGGTCTCCTCACCAACCGGTGCCTTCGCCTCAAGGTGTAGTGGCGGGACGTCCGGTGGTCGAGCGGGCCCGAAGCGACGCGCCTGGCGCCCGAGCCAGGCGCCCGAGGGGATGCGCGCTCGTCGCCTTGGAGGAGAACTCGACCCGACGTCTAGGTAGCGGGGCGTTCAAGCTCGAGAACGGATCTCCCGTTGTCGAAGAGTGTGACCGTTCCGGAGGATTCAGAGATGGCAAAGGCGATGGCGTCCGTCACCCGCGTGATCGCGGCGGCGGCGGCGTGTCGGGCGCCGAGTCCGCGTCGCAGTCGCACGTTCTTGGTGGGCGCATCGAGATACGTACCGACGGACTCCACTACACCGTCTCGGTTGACGACCACGGCGCCGTCGAGCGCGCAGAATTCCCGCAGCGACTCTGCGAACTCCGGACTGTGGATGCTGCGCACGCGGCGCGCGTGTCCTTTGCACGGGTTGAGGATGAGCTGACGCAGGAAGGGCTCGAGCTGCTCCTTCGCGCCAAGGACGAAGATCGCACCGATGGGCTTGCCTTCGCGGCCCTGCGCGGCAAAGCGCAGCGCGAGCTCCAGCAGACGCCCGAATTCCTTGGGGCCCACCAGCCCCTTCGTGCGATCCAGGTCTTGGTTGCGAAGCCACGGGAAGTCGCGGTTGGGCTTCGTGACGAGCATCAGATCGAGCTGACCCGAACCCGCGATGCCGGACAGGCACATGACGGTTTCGTCGAGCTCGATGTAGCCGCGGAGGGTGGCCGAATAGAGTCCCAGATTGATCTGACTCATTCGAGTGAGGTTGGCGCTGGGAATCGGGAGCACGAGGTCCCTCAGGCGACCGCTCGGGGTTTCTCCCTCGTCCCGAACGAGCCAGATCAGCCGCTCGGGCACCCGATGGGCAAGCAGGAGCTGACTTTGCACTTCGTCGGCGAGGACGAGCGCCGTATGGATTCGCAGAGCCTCCGCGAGGGCGAACGCGTGCGAGTTGAACGCCGCCGCTTCTTCTCGTCTCGACCGGACAAGCGCCACAGCGCCGCTCTACACTTCGGCCCGGCGCCGGATCGCAAAGGATGGTCGGGAAACGATTTGGAGGAACGTCGGGGAACCACGCGTCCTATCTGATGGTTAGGGACAATGCAATCGTAGGCCGTCCCGCGCGCTCGTACGAGGACGCCGCGGGAGGCCTAGCCATGGCGTCGGCGGCGTCGCGGTGCTCCCGCGAGGGCCATGGGGTTGATGTCCCCCTCGAGTGCGCGTGGATACGCGTCTCCGCTCCCACCATGCGCCCACTCCGCTCGACCGTCGGCGCGGTACGCTCCCTGCCGAAGAGGCTGTCGCATGAGCAGCATGGAACTCGGGGCGATTGGGGAGTTGACCGGAGGTGTCGCCTTCTGGCGCTGCGGCAAGAACTTCATTGCATGCGACGGCACGGGGCCTACCAGCGCGCCCCGAAGCGTATCCTCTCACGCAGAAGGCTACTACGAGGGTCGGCCTTTGAAGAATGTGAAACTCGTCCTCTGCGCCGTCCTTTTGGGCGTCCTGGTGATCTTCAGCGCGCAAAACCACGAGGTTGTTCGCGTTCAGTTCCTCTTTTGGTATGTCGAGATGTCAAGGGCCGTATTGCTTTTTCTCGTCCTCGCGATCGGATTTGTGATCGGTTGGACCTTCGAGAAGCTCTTACGTCGTCGGGCCAGGTAGCTCGCAGATCAACTTCCTCCGGACGCGGCGCCGGAGCTGGTGCCCTCCGCGACCCCCAGGTGGCCGCTCACCTGGATCGACGCGAGGAAGCGGGCGCCGCGCTCGATCTGCTCAGCGACCCGCCGGACGTTGCTGAGCCAGTCGAGCAGCGTCACGAGGTCGTGCACCGGGACGGTACCGTCGGACCCCGCCTTGAGAAGTGTTGCCTTGAGCTCTTGGTAGCGTTGCTGGAGGTCAGCCAACTCACCGGCCATGTTTCCCGCCGAGTACTCATCTAGATCGACACCGGCTCGCTCGACAATCGTCCGTGCCTCAGCGACGAACGCTTCTACGCTTTCGCTCAACGTGGCGCTCTTCAAGGGCCCCTGATCGGCTCGGCCAGAAACCACCATACTGGAAAGTTCAGCTGCCTCCGTGTAATAGCGCGAGACTCGAAACGCGGTCGGGAGGTGCAGCGCGATCTCCTCCGACAGACGCGTGCGCTGGAGCTGCTGGGCATAGCCTCCGACCGCTTCGACGAGCGCCGAAAGCGATTGCTGGCCCGCATTGACGGCTTCTCTCGCGCCTCTACCGCCGCTCAAGGCGACGCCCGCTAGGCGGCGCGCTATCTGCCCGACACGGGCGAGTTCGAGTCCGACGGCGTCCAGCGCCAACGCCGGCGTCGCGATGACGTTACGATCGAGAAATCGCGGGGTCGCTTCGTCTTCTTCCAGGGTCCGAAAACGTCCCTCGAGAAACTTGAGGAGCCGACTTGTGAATGGCCATAGCACGGCGACTCCCAATAGGTTGAATACTGTATGGAAGCCGGCCAAGACGGCCGCCGGTTCGGCGTCGAGATTCAGCATCTGACGCCCGCGCACAATTGCGACCAAGAGGGCGGGTAGGAGCACCAACGCAACAGTCCCAGTGACAACGTTGAACACGACGTGTCCCGCCGCGACGCGTTTCGCATTCGGCGTCGCTCCGATTACGGCGAGCGCAGCAGTTGATGTCGTCCCAACATTCGCACCGATCACCAGAGCGGCCCCAGCACCCAGGGGCACGACTCCGCCACCGGTCGCCGTCAAGATTATCGCGATGGCGGCACTCGAGGATTGCATGAGAACCGTCAAGCCAAAACCGATCGCCACAAACAGAACCGCTCGGAAGACTCCAGCGCCAACGAGCGCACCTAACTCGACGTGGCCGCTGAGGCCGTCGAACGCCAGCCGCAGAGCGTCGATCCCTAGAAAGAAGACACCAAAACCCGCGAGCGCTTCGCCAAGCGGCCCGAGGCGGGGGCCCCGAGAGAGAAGACGCAGCGCCATTCCAATTCCCACGAGGGGAAGCGCGAACGCCCGAACGTTCACGTGAAAGCCCACTGCAGCGACGAGCCAACCCGTCGTGGTGGTCCCGATGTTGCTTCCGTAGGTGACCGCGATCGCTTGACTCAATGTCAACAAGCCCGCGTTCACAAAGCCGATCGTCGCCACGGTGATCGCACTCGACGATTGCACAAAAGAGGTTACGAAGAACCCGGAGGCGACACCCCGCATTTGGGTGCGGGTCGACCGCACGAGCACCTCTCGCAACCCGCGCCCCGCCGCGACCTTAAGGCCCTCCGTCATGAGCCGCATACCCAGCAGAAAGAGACCAATCCCGCCGAGCAAACGCGCGCCAAGCTCCCAGGTCACGGCCGCTCCGATTTGCTTCTCACGCCCTCTGCAGGGAGGATACCTCAATCATGGGCGCGGCCGAGATCGGGCGCGGCCGTGTGGTCGTCTCGCCGAACTGGAAACCTCTTCTTTTTGACCAGCGCGTTATCCGAGCGTGCGTACGAAGCGTTCCGGGCGCCATGCGAGACCTTGGAGTGGCGCGGTCTAAACTCCACCCGAGAACTCGTAGGCGACGATGAGGCTGACTGCGTACAAGCCGATCAGCACGAACGAAACGAACCCAATGCGCCAGAATCGATGCGTGCTCCGTACCGCGATCGCGCCGAGCACGATCGCCTGCATAACAATCGCAGTCGCGGCCATAAAGATCGCCGACAACGCCTCGGCTCGTCCGGCGGCGTAGAAGAGCGCACCCCCAAGGAAGAACAGGTCCGCGACGCCGAGTAGCGGCAACAAGAACGCGTTGGCCCCGAGGACGTTCCCCAGCACCAGGTCGAGCTGACCACGGCGCGTCGACGCGATGCCATTCGTGACCTCGGGCAGGCTCGTCACGATGCCGAGCATCGTTGCCCCGGCGAATGTCGCGCCCAGCGAGTAGCGTTCGGCAATGGCTTCTACGGTCACGCCGAGCTGAAAAGCCGAGATGACGATGGCGCTTCCGACGGCAGCGAAGGCCCCGACCAAGACGACCGTCGACTTCGTTTCCCAGAAACCCGAAATGCTCGACTCCGTTGGAACGAAGCTCTGTTGGGCGAGCTTGTAGACGATGTATTGCCCGACGCAGTAAAGCAGCAGTATTGCGAGCGCCGTGATGCCGAGTGGACCGATGCGAGGTCCCGTTGGTCCGAACAGTGCGACGTGGCCGAGGCCGATACCGTTGATGGCGAGCGCAAGCATCGCGATGCCGAGTAGGCCGGTGGCGATATGGTTGGCGGAGAGCCGATCGTAAACCGCTTTTGGGCTCAGAACATCCATGATGACGAGGATGAATAGATTGAAAATGCAACTACCGAAGATGTTGCCGAGCGCGATGCCGACCGCGCCGCGGCCGGCGACCGTGGTCGTCGTAACCATTTCCGGAAGCGTCGTCGCCACCGAGAGCAGCACTGTACCCGCCCACGCCTGTCCGAGCTGAAGCCGGTCCCCGAGCACGCCGACGATGCGTCCGACGACCACGCCCGCAGCGATGACGACGATGGACCACAAAACGAAGGCAAGCCAAATCATGGAGTTTCCTCAACTGCTTTCGTGCGATGCCCATAGTGGATATGCGACATGCATAGGTCGCGACGGAGCGTCGCCGGGCATCACTATCGTCCTCCGCGGCCCAGGTGGTCTCAGTTGCCCATCGACACTCCTAACCAAGTGGCCGACTGTCCGAAGGTGAGAGGTAAGTTACTCTGCCACAAGATCGCCAACTCCCAGACGCAGACCTTCGCAGACCTCTCCATCCAACCTGTCGAGCGCCAGGCACGACTTACCGCGATTGCGACGAGTACCTGGTACCGACTGCCCAGCCGCCGTTGCGTAGTGAATCGATGAAGCGGGTACCAACCCTGTTAGGGCCTCGGAACTTCGCGGTGTCGTGGTAGAGGCACGTTTCCCGATGCGGGGCATCGGCGCTTCGAAGCGATCGATGTCGCTGGCAACCGCTGTGGGAGCCCTCGATCTTGGCCGAGGCCAGGAGGTGCCCCGGGATGCTGTGGGCGCTGGGTTCTCGTTGAGCTCACACGTGCCTGATGGCCACGAGCAGGGCGATGCTCGGGAAGAGTCTGAGCATCCGGCTCGGGCAGCGGCGTTGCGCTATGAAGCACGAGGAGCGCGCCGCGGGTGGAACCTCCGCGATCATCCCGCGGGTTACCGCCGCGATCTCGGGACTGCCGTCGGAATCTAAGTCGCGTCTCGAGCGGTCGTTTCGGGCGCTCTCGGAGTGAGCCTACCTACCGGCGGGGCGACGCTATCCTACCTAGGAGTCGACCTGTGTTCGAATCCCTTGGCGCTAGCATCGTCGGCTTCGGCGTCGCCGCTGCGGTCATTTCGCTATGTGGCGTCGGGCTCACGCGGGTCGCTGACCGGCTCGCGGACCGTACCGGTTGGGGTGAAGCCCTGCTCGGCGGCCTGTTCCTGGCTGGCGTGACCTCTCTCCCCGACTTCGCGGCGACGCTGACGGCCGCGGCGAGCGGTCTCCCGGAACTCGCCCTCGGCAATTCGTTGGGTAGCGTCGCCGTCAACCTCGCCTTCCTTGGGGTGGGGGATCTGGCCTACCGCAAGGCGAACCTCGAGCATGCGGCGGCATCGTCGAGCAATCTGATCAACGCAACGCTTTCGATCGTGTTGCTGCTGTTTCCCCTGCTCGCAATGGTGACGCCGATGTTCGATGTTTGGGGCGTTCACCCCGTGAGCGCGGTGCTCCTTGCGGCCTACGTGTTCGGCAATCGCCTGATCCGGGAGGACCGGCTTCGACCGATGTGGCGGCCGCGGCGAACGGCGCAAACCGTGAGTGACGAGCCTGAAACGGTCACGCGCCGAGGCGAGACGACCCTCGCCGGGCTGTGGCTTCGCTTTGCAGCACTGGCAGCGGCCACCGCGCTTGCCGGCTGGGGGATGATGAACGCCGCTGAAACTATCGTCGCCGAGACGGCTCTGTCGGAGACCGTCGTCGGCACGCTCTTCACTGCGTTCTTCACGTCGACGCCCGAGCTGGTGACGACGATCGCGGCGATCAGATTCGGAGCGCTGACGCTCGCCGTGAGTAACATCGTGGGCACCAACGCTCTGACGGCGGTGGTGATTGCCGTCGCCGACTTCGTTTACGTCAGCGGCTCGATATACCACGCGGTGGCGGCAGCGCAACAGCTCTGGCTCGTGGTGGCGCTACTCATGACGGCGATCTTGTTACTCGGACTCCTGCGCCGGGAGCGCTACGGGATCGGTCGGATCGGCTTCGAGAGCTTCCTGATTCTGCTGATCTACCTGGCCGCCACGGCCAGCCTCCCGCTTATCGGCGATTGACCGGGCTTCGTATCCGGATTCCAGTACGCGGGCGGCCGGAGACCCATAGAGACGTTCTGGGTTGCAGAGACCGGATCAGCGCTGACTGCCTCATCGCCTCCCGGAACCGTCTCGACTGGCATGGCCTGCGTTTGACCTGAAGAAGGGCCTCGAGCACGGCAAGCAGCGCTGCATCGCTCTGCTCGAGAGCCTGCGCTTCGGTCACCCTCTCGCGGTCGAGAATCCGGATGATCGCTACCCCGACCTGGACTTCGGGCCGGTGATCAGCGCGGAGAAGGCCGAGGAGCTGCACGGGTGCTACGAGGAAGGGGTGCGCTTGGGCGGAATCCCGTTGGCCCACCGCGCACTACAGGACGGACGCTTCCTGCCGAATCAGGACGAATCGGCGTACGTCGCTCCCGCAACAATCCTTGGGCCGCCGTCGTCCTGGTCGCTGCACCGTCGCGAACCCTTCGGCCCGCTTGACTCGATCGTCGTCGTCGGCTCCGAGCCTGAGCTCATTGCGGCCATGAACGCCTCGAACGGCGCGTGAGTGTCGTCGATCGCCACAGACGACGAGGCGCTCGCACACCGCGTCGCAGAGGAGCTGCAAGCCAACGGACCGCGCTCGCGCGGCGACCGCGACGAGGTCTTCGGCGGCAAGGGAGCTTCTTGGAAAGGGGCTTCGTGGGGGGCGACCTGCTCGTGCAAGCGGTCACCCGCCCTGCAAACGGCTCGAGCTACACCCTCTTCGGCAACTTCCCGACGTACTCCCTCTATCCGGCGGGCGCGGGTCTAGCGGCAGGCGCATGAACCGTTGAGGACGGTCGCTCAGGGGAAGGCGGAGCGCGGCGATCCCGCGGGCTACTCCGCCGGCTCCTCCGGACGGACCGCGACCCGCGGAATTCGCGTTCCGGACACCTCCAGCACAGTGAGAAGGTAGGCGCCGGCCGAGACGTGGTCGTCTTTGAGCGGCGCGCGACCCAAGGCGTTGAAGACAAGTCCGGCCATGGTGTCACCTGGTTCTGCCGGGATCTCATAACCCGTCGCCCGGTTGAAGTCGAGTACGGAGACGCGTCCCAGGCACTCGTAGCCGCTGGCTGTGCGCCGGATCGCCTGGAGCTCCTCGCGGTCGAATTCGTCGCGGATCTCCCCGACGATCTCCTCCAAGATATCCTCCTGCGTCAGCATTCCCCGGGTCAAACCGTTCTCATCCTTCACGATCGCCATGTGGATAAAGCTTTTTTGCATGTCGGCAAGAAGCTGCAGGATCGGTTTGCGCTCCGGCACCCGGAGCACCGGCTTGATGATGTCGCTGAGTGAGTGTCCACCCGAACGGACGAGCTTGGTGAGGTCTTTCAGATGAACGAGACCGGCGATCCGATCGATCGTGTCCTGGTACACCGGAACGCGGGTGTACCGCTCTTCCAGCAGGTTCTCGAGGAGCTCTTCAGGAGGCGTGTCGAGCGAGAAGGTCACGATCTCCGGGCGCGATACCATGATCTCCCCCGCCGTTCGCTCCGACGCGGTCGCGGCTGCTCCCATAATGGCTAGAGGGTTGCCGTCGCCGAGCTCGAGCCGCGCGCTTCGCGCCATCCGAAGGATCTCCTCCACGGAGGTGCTCTCGTCCGCGTGTCCGGCGACGCGTTCGACCAGGGGATCCACAACCCGGTCAAAGAGGTAGTGCACCGGTCGCAGAGATTGGTGGAGCAGGTAGAGCGGAATCCCAACGATGCGCGACACACCCGATGGGTGGGCGGCGGCGACTGCTTTGGGAAGGATTTCGCAGAACACCAACACCACCACGGTCATCGCAACGGTCGAGACCGCGATTCCGAGTTCCGGGCCGAGGGTCGCGACAGCGGTGGCCGACGCCAACGAAGCGGCGAGGATATTGACCACGTTGTTGCCAAGGAGGATCGTGACGAGCAGACGAGACGTGGAGGCGAGGAGCTCGCGAATCGCGGCTGTCGCCGGCCCCGGCCGATCCGGGTCGTCCGGTGTGAGATCGGCCTCGCGGAGACGAAGAAGGGCGGTCTCGCTCCCAGAGAAGAACGCTGAGAGCACGAGACAGCCCGCGACGATGGTGATCGAAATCAAGTCTTCTCCGATCGAGTGAAGAGCGGCGCGGGCTCGACGGAGAACGAGCGCCAGTCTGGCACGCCCACGTCGATCGACGCTTCTCGATTCGCAGCGAGCCGTTGGCGTTGTCGGAGCTCGCGAGCCCGATCTTAGCGCGGGCCATTTCGGTACCGGTCGCGCGCGCATCCACGGGTGGAAGACAGCAGCGGTCCTGTGCGAAGGGCAGGCTTCTCTGACGCGCACCGATGCCCCAGCTTGAGGCGTGTTGCCTCCGGGCACCCGCCGAAGAAGACACCTCCCCGAAGGAGTGGGGCGAAGACTGGCACCGATCTTGCGAAGCTAAGATGCGCTTGAGCTGGAGTCACCGAAGGGCGAGAGCAAAGCGCCGATATCGAACGGAGCCGGAGGTAGCCTTGGCACGACCGCACCCTCTGGAGCGGATCCGACTCGCGTCGCTCCGGCGCTTGACCGGCTCGCTCGAGCATCTTGTCGAGACTCACCTCTGGGCGCGCGTGCTCGTGGGAATGGTGCTGGGTGTAGCCGTGGGGGTCTTCTTGGGCCCCTCCGTCGGGCTGGTGCCAACCACCGTCGCGGCGCCGCTGGTGAGCTGGGTGGCCCTACCGGGTGCGCTCTTTCTCGCGCTGGTCCAGATGATCGTAGTCCCGCTGGTGTTCTCCTCGGTGGTCCGCGGTCTGGCGGCCGGAGAAAACGTCCAGCAACTCCGGCAACTCGGCTTGGGAGGAGGGGCGTTCTTCGTCGTGACTACCGCGGTTGCGACGATGGTCGGCTTGGGGTTGGCCCTGCTGATCCGACCTGGCGCGTTTCTCGATGCCTCGGTGATCCGGGCAGCGATGGTGAACGAAGTCACGCTCCCGTCCGAGGTTCCTCTCCGCCCGGGCTTCACCCAGCTCCCGGAGTTGATGATCGGTCTCCTGCCGTCGAATCCACTCGCGTCGATGGTGGGAGGCGAGATGCTACAAGTGATCCTGTTCGCGATCGTGATCGGGATCGCCCTGGTCAACCTTGCCCCCGAGAAGTCGGCCCCGCTCTTCGACCTACTGGGTTCTCTACAAGAAGTGTGTATGACGGTTGTCGCGTGGGCGATGCGCCTGGCACCGTTTGCCGTATTCGGGTTGATCGCGCGTCTCACGGCGACCGTCGGGATCGAGGTGCTGGGCGGGATGGCCGTCTACGTCCTCACCGTCCTCCTGGGTCTAGCGCTCATGATGGCCCTCTTCGTGGTGTTGGCCGTCGCGCTGGGCGGGGTACGCCCGACGTCGTTTCTCGGATCCGTGCGTGAAGTCGTCCTGCTCGCCTTCTCGACGTCGAGCTCCGCCGCCGTCATGCCGTTGTCGATCCAGACCGCCGAAGAGAAGCTCGGTGTGCGGCCGTCGATCGCCCGGTTTCTCGTGCCCTTGGGTGCGACGGTCAACATGAACGGCACAGCTCTCTACCAAGGCGTCGCCACGGTCTTCTTGGCGCAGGTGTTCGAGGTGCCGCTCGGCGTGTTCGGACTGCTGCTGGTCGTGGTCACGGCCGTCTCGGCGTCGATCGGATCCCCCGCGACCCCGGGCGCGGGAATCGTCATTCTCGCGATGGTTCTCGAGGGAGCTGGAATCCCGACGGCTGGGCTCGCGCTCATCCTGGGTGTCGACCGAATTCTCGACATGAGCCGCACGGCCGTCAACGTGACGGGTGATCTCACCGCCTGCGTGGTCGTGCATCGCTGGGCCGGCGAGGCCCCACGCGAGGCGCCGGAGGTCGCTTCGGACCCGGACGTCGAGTGACTGGAACCGAGGCCGGCCGCCGGGGTCAGCGCCGGCTCCGTGCCACCCGCGCGTCGTCGATCGCGCACGCTCTGTCCCTCCGATGGGCGCGCGCGGCGCGCCGAGACAACGCTTCTAGAAGTCGCGTCGCCAAAACAGGCCGACACCCGATTCCCCGCTCGAGCGCTGCTCGCCAACTGGCGGATGGGTTCCGCCCTGGAGAAGCGCCATACCGAGCGCCAGAAGCGCTGCCCGGACACCTTCTCTAGAGTGCTAGAGCGAGGTCATCAGCATCGTGGCGATGCCGAGGAAGCTGAAGAATCCGACGATATCCGTGACGGTGGTGAGAATGATCGAGGACGATTGTGCGGGATCCTGCCTCAGGAGCGTCAGGACCATCGGGATCGCTGCCCCGGAGATGCCGGCCAAGGTCATGGACAGCACCATCGAGATCCCGATCACCAGTGCGAGTCCGAGCGAGCGACTCCACGCGTAGACGGCCAGGGCCGTGGTGAGCGCGACCGCAACCCCGTTCCCCGCACCCGCAAAGCCCTCCTTCACCACGACACGCGCCCAGTGACGCAGCCGTACTTCCCGTAGCGCGAGCCCGCGCATCGTGACAGCGAGCGCTTGGGCGCCTGTATTCCCCGATTGTCCAGCGACCACCGGGAGGAGGACCGCGAGCGCGGTGACGCTTGCGATGGTGTCCTCGAAGAGGCCGACCACGGACGCAGCGAGGAACGCCGTCAAGAGATTGATCTGCAACCAAGGAAGCCGTTTGCGGATCGCGAAGAAAGGGGGGGGAGAGCGCGCGCTCCTGTTCACTCGCGCCAACCATCGTGACGGCTCCAGCGGTCGCTTCCGCCTGGGCCGCTTGGATCAGTTCTCGTTGGCGCAACACACCTTGGAGACATCCTTCGTGATCCACCACCGGCAAACTCGCGACGCGGTGGCTCTCGAACACCTCGAGAATCTCCTCGCGGGACGCGATCGTCTGCACTGAGACCGGTGCAGTGGAGACCAGAGTGCTGAGCTGTGCCTTGGCGTCTGCCGCGATGACCGAATCAAGAGGGACGGTCCCCACGAGCCGGGTCTCTTCGTCGACGAGAAACACATCCTGGATGTGGCGACCGCGATAGCGACGAAGCGCACGCACGACGTCGCGGATCACCGCATCGGGGCGAAAACTTGTGGCCCGCGGGTCCATCAGCGCACCGGCCGTGTCTCCAGGATACTCCATCAGCTCGCGGAACTCGCGCGCGAGCCCTGGGTCAACGAGCTCTAGGCACGCGTCGCGCTTCTCGGCGTCGACCCGCGACAGCAACGCCGCCGCGCGAGCTGGATTGAGATCGCGAAGAACGGATGCCGCGCGATCCGCAGGCAGTGCCGCCAGAGTATCCGCTGCCGTGTCGGGTGTGAAGCGTCGGAACGCCGCGACGGTGATCGCGAGCGGTTGCGCGCCGAGAAACATCGCGATCTCTTGCCCGTTCGCCGATTCCATAAGCGAAACCGCTTCGTCGGGGGACTCCCGGAGCAAAAGGTTGGCGAGGTCGCGATCGATGCTCGAGTTCTTACGCGCCATGGTTCCCGTCCTCGCGGTCGGCCCCTCGGATCGCCTCGAGCACGGCAGCCGCGCCCACCGTCAACAGCGTTCCCAAAGCCGCCCCGGTGTCGTCGTCTCGCCGTTTCGGAAGGATCTCGTTCTCCAGCTCGCGCAGCGTTCGATACCGGACCGCTCCCAGGTATCGCCCGTCGTCGTCGACGACCGGGAGAGACGCGACGCGCTGCCAGGCCGGGTGGGCGAGGAGGGTGGCACGGTCGGCGGCGGCGGTGATCCGCATCGGATCGCGGACCATCAACTCCGAGAGCAAGTCGCCCGCACGCGCTCGCAGGAGCTCCCGGAGATTCAGAACCCCGACCAGGCGTTGTTCGCGATCGACGACATAGAGGTTGTAGCGCGCGAACGAGGCGGCCTCGCGAACACGCTGAAGCGCCGAGCGCGCCGTAAGGTCGCTCGGGAGTGCAAGGACTTCCGGATCCATGACCGCACCTGCGCTGTCTGGTCGCGAGTCGAGGAGCGTTTGGAGTCGTTGAGCGGCGCGCCGATCCAGCTGGGCGAGGATAGTTTCGCGATCGTGGGGGTCGAGCGGTCGGAGGAGTCGTGCAGCTACGCTCGGCTCGAGAGCAGCCACCAGCTCGGCGCGCCGCGCGTGTGCAAGCACGCTCACAACGCGCCGAGCGATCTCTGGAGACAGGCTCATCCACACCGCGGCGGCTTTCGGCGCCGGGCCGTGGGAGAGCGCGACGGCGATCTCATCGGGCGAGCGGCGCTCCAAAGTTGCGGCTGCGCGCGATGGGTATCGCTCGAATACGTGCTCCGAGAGCCTTCTCTCCAGTGCCACGAGCTCGATCCTCCACGCAGGCGGGCAATGATACGCTATCGCCCGCGCGGGAAGTCGATCCTGACTCCGCGGCGAGCGAGAGAAACATACACGATGGACCAAATGTTCGATCTGGCCACATGGCGCGAGGTAGTGGTTCGTTCCTTGTCCGAGCTCGGAGTGAGCCTCGCAACGTTTCTTCCCAGCCTGGTAGGTGCTCTGACTCTATTGGCTGTTGGGTGGCTGGTGGCGCGTCTGCTGGAGGTGGTCGCGAGAAGGGGACTAAGCGCCGTAGGCATCGACCGTGCGGCGGCGCGGCTCAGGCTCGACCAAGGTCTCGAGCGTGCGGAGGTTGGTCTTAGCGTCTCCCAGCTCATATCCCGGCTAGTGTTCTGGCTGGTTTTTCTCGTCTTCCTGCTTTCAGGCATCGAAGCGCTGGGTTTGAGTGCCGTTACGGCGACGCTCGATCGTCTCATCTCCTTCATCCCAAACGTGATCGCCGCGTTTCTCATCGCTATCGGTGGCCTCGGCCTGGGTCGATTCGTCGCGACGCTGATCACGTCGAGTTCAGCCGCGTTCGGTTTCGCGAGCGCACAGCGATTGGGCGTCGCGGCCCAGGTCCTCGTCGCGGGCCTCGCGATTTCGATCGCTCTCGAGCAACTCGGGATCGACACCGACTTGCTCTTGGTTCCTTTCACGGTTCTCCTCGCCACCGCGGGTTTCGCGATGGGACTCTCCTTCGCACTAGGCGCTCGGCCCTTGGTCACGCACATTCTCGCCGGGCATTTTTTGAAGCAATCGCTTCCGCGAGACCGTGTGGTAGAGATCGATGGACGAAGAGGCTTTGTCGAACGAGTGGGAGCAATCGACACCTTGCTCCGCGATGGCGAACAACGATGGAGCGTCCCGAACGGCGAGATTCTCGAACGCGTTGTGGTTCGATGATAGTCGCGTCCGCTCTACGACGATCTCGCGACCGCGGCCGGCGTGCTACTCGACATCCTCGGGTCTGTCCGGTCGCAACCACGGCAATGTGTCTGAGACGGGCGGAGGGGACTCGCCGGGATCCACCAGATGAATGTCGAGGTGGCTCCTGGTTTCATCATCGAAGAATCGCTGAGCGTACCGCCACCACTCCAGGCCGCCTGGCTCCTTGAGGAGTGCCAAGCAGAACGCTCCGCGGCGGTTCAATTCGATTCGACTCTCCAGACCCCGTTGATGCATTTCCAACGTTTGTTCATAGTCCTCTACCAAGTGGGAGAGAATGATGCCAAACACCATCTTGTCTTGACTTCGAAGCTGGCTGAAATCGGCAAGTCCGGTTTGAACCACGGCCGGGTAGCGGGCGAGGCGATCGAGGTTTCGTTGAAAGGTGAGCCGGCCGTATTGGTGGATAAGGCCAAGGGCCAGCTCGCGGCCCCTTCGGATCTGCAGAGCGACGCAGAAGATTCCGACCGCCGCGGCGAAACCGCCGACACCGAACCCGAGAATGGCGAATTCCGAGGCGTTCATCGTTGAGTCCTCTCGATGGCGGAGAAATGTGTTGTCGCAGTGCGGCAGGCTGCCGCCGTCTCGCGAGAGCATCCGCCTCAGGCGCGGGAGCGCAAGCTCGGTCGACTCGTTGTCCGTGCCCCACACTTCTCGAGCCGCCCCGTTCGGGGTGGCTGTCGAAAGAGGCGCGATCGATTGCGGCCGGCTCCGAGACTCGATGCCCGACGGAAGCGGAAGTGGATGAGTCCGGTCGGGACCTCGCAGGCACGGTCGATCGTCTCGAGGAGGTCTGCGCCACCGCGGTCCACGCTTCGGCCCCCGAGCGAGCGTGGCTCGAGGACGGCGACCGGGCCTGGATGCCGCAGCGGGGGATGACGAGACAAAGCGCCACCCTGGGGCGGGCCGGCTTTGCACACGGGACCCGCTCCCGGAGCACCGAGGGCGAGTTCTACATCAGCCCCGACGGCCACGCCGCTGGCCGTTGTGAGGAGCGGTTTCGTGCCTAGCTGGGTCTCTGTTGCGGGGTGGCTCGACGCGCTCGATATCGCGCTCGTGGCCAGCTTCGTCTGGTTGGCGATCCGCTATTTCCGCCGTACACGCAGCCGCGCAGCCGCCGTCGGGCTCGCCTTGATCGCCGGCATCTACCTCGTGGCTCGAGCTCTCGACCTTGAGCTCACCGCTTCGATCTTGCAGGGGTTCTTCGCGGCGCTCGTACTCGTAGTCGTGGTGGTCTTTCAGGACGATCTTCGTCGCCTGTTCGAACAGCTCGGATCGTGGTGGCGTGGTCGCGAAACAGGAACCGCCGAGACGGAGACGCTGGATCAATTGGTTCGCGCCGTCGCGAGACTCGCCGGGTCGCGCACCGGCGCATTGATTGTGCTTGCCGGACAAGAACCGCTCGACCGCCACACCGAAGGAGGCGTGGTGCTCGGCGGCCGGGTGAGCGAACCGCTCCTGTTGTCTCTCTTCGACGCTAGTTCTCCGGGTCACGACGGGGCGGTGGTTCTCGACGGCCAGGACGTCGAACGCTTCGCGGTCCACCTCCCGCTGTCCGCCAACCGCGCGGCGCTCGGTCCTGGCGGCACCCGCCATGCGGCAGCTCTCGGACTCGCGGAGCGCTCGGACGCGATCTGCATCGCCGTCTCCGAGGAGCGGGGAACGGTCTCCGTCGCGCAGGACGGGGTGATCCGCACTCTCTCCCGCCCGGAGGACCTGATCATCGAGTTGCGCGCGGCGTTTCGGGAAGAGCCGGAGAACCGGCAATGGTGGCAGGGCGGCATCGGTCTGGACGCCGCGGCGGCTATTCTCGTGGCTTTGCTCCTATGGGTCGTCTTCGTCCCCGGATCAGACCTGGACGAGGAGACCCTTTCGGTACCGGTCACCGTCTCGAACCTCCCGGATGATCTGGAGCTTGAGTCGGTGGAACCGGCGGCGCTCGATGTGACCTTCCGGGGGCTGCGCCGGGACCTGCTAGTCGCGCAACGCGGCGGGGTTTCGGTCCACATCGATGCCTATTTGGCGCGTCTGGGACGCCGTACCTTCACCGTCTCGGCACAGGATGTGAGAAAGCCCGAGTCGATTGCGGTGGTGACGGTGACACCGGAGAAAGTGCGCCTTTCCCTACGCGCTGCCAAGGGTGGCGACGGGGCGACACCTGAGTGAGGCGGACGAGACGAGCCTCGCGCGATCCGGACGGCTCATGGAAGGCCAACCCATTGATCGCACCTCGTGACCGGCCAGATCCAGATCTCGAATCGTTCGCCTAGTTCAAAGCGTTGTCAGCGTCCGCAAGAACGCCTTGGAAATCTTCGACGGAACTCGCGACCCTTCGAGGCGAATCGAACGCCGCGATGTGGAACAATCCGTCTCCCTCGTTGACAAGGGGAAGCTCGGTCCGTCCGATGATGACGCCATTGTGCGAAGCGACGACGGCCGATTCGTCCGCGCCGAGCGGGTCGCCGACCACACCGAGTTCGTCCCCGGTCTTGACGGGGGCTCCCAGTCGAGCCCGCCGCCGGAGAATCCCGCTCTCTGGTGCGCGCACCCAATGGCTGGACTGCGCGATGAACGGTTCGACGGAACGACGAGAGCGACCGGGATTGATCATTCCCAAGGCGCCCATCACCCGAAGCGTCCCCCGAACACCCGCCTGGATCGCTTCCTCGTCGAAACGAAGTGCCTCGCCGCCTTCGTACAAGAGCATTGGGATCCCTCGCTCCAGCACGGCCTGTCGAAGAGAGTTGTCGCGGAGGTTGGAGTTCACGATGACCGGCACACCAAACGCCCGAGCGAGACGTTCGGTTTCGGGGTCTTCGAGATAAGCCCGTAGCTGCGGAAGATTGGACCGATGGACCGCCGCGGTGTGGAGATCGACCCCGTGCGTCGCGTTCTCGACGACTTCCGAGATGAATAGGTGTGCGAGCCTCGACGCGAGCGAACCTGTAGCGGAGCCTGGGAAAGAGCGATTGAGGTCCCGCCGATCGGGCAGGTAGCGCGAGAGCCCCACGAATCCGTACAGGTTCACGATTGGAACCGCGATCAGCGTCCCGCGGAGCCGGTCTAGGCTCCGGTGCGCCAGGACACGTCGAATGATCTCGACACCCGCGATTTCGTCGCCGTGAACCGCGGCGCAAACAAAGAGGCGAGGGCCTTCCAGCTTTCCGTTGACGACTTCGATCGGCAGGGCGATTTCGTTTCCACTCACGCGCTTTCCGAGCGGGATCTGGATCCGATGCCGTTCCCCACGCGGAACGGCGTTCCCAGCGATCACAACCTCGCCGTCAGCCACGGCTTGTCTTCTTGCGGGTCTTCTTCTTTCTCTTTTTCGGAGACTGGACCATGCGACGATCGGGATCGATCATGAAGGGCCCGGACAGTGCCGTTCGGCCCAAGAGCATCCGATGGATCATCCGGCCGCGATCGACCAGGCTGAGCTCAACCTTTCTTTCGACGCGGCCCAGCTTCATCGAGGTTTTGACGAAATAGCGTGTCTCGGTCTCGCCGTTGCTCGAGCGGACCCGGGAACGACGATGGATTGGCGCCACGACCCGGATTCGACGGTCTCGTTTCTCGCGGTGCAGCACGACGTCGAACCGGAGCCGCTTCCGCGGCAGCTCGACAATATTCTCCACGTGAAGCGCGCTCGTCCGCGCGCCGGTATCCACCTTCGCACGGAGACGGCGAACTCCCCAGTCGGGAAGGTCCACATACTCGGTCCAGCCGATGAGAACGGGCTCCTCGCGTACCACTATTCGCTCGGTACCGGATCAGCACCTTCGACGACGGGAAGGTCCGCTTTTCGGCGCTTTCTGCGCTTACGGCGCGGCGGGGCAAGACTCCGGAGGGTGAGCATCTTGCCAAAACAAAGCAGAATGTCGCCTGCGAGGATTTCACGGTCGTTGCGTGGGTTTGGGATCGAAACGCTATCGCGTTGGATCGTGAGGATGATTACATCCCGCTCGCGCAAGCCGGAACTCCGCACGGTCTTGCCGCACAGCTCCGATCGCTCGTCAACGGGCACCTCCATGACACCGTAGCCGCTTTGCAAGGTGAGACGCTGGCGAAGATCGATGTCGGGAAACAGCACCTCCTCCTCGATGAGGGCGATGATCTCACCCGCCACGTCGATTCCGGTTGCGCTCTCGATTCCTTCCAGCCCCGGCGAGGAGTTCACCTCCATGAGGACGGGCCCGTCCTTTCCCTCCAGCATGTCGACGCCGGCGACCCGGAGCCCCATAATTTGGGCGGCGTGGACGGCTACACGTTGGTATTCGTTGTCGAGATCGACGATCTCAGCCGACCCACCGCGGTGGATGTTGCTTCTAAACTCGTCCTCTTTCGCAGTGCGGCGCATCGCCGCGACGACGCGGGATCCCACCACGAACGCGCGAATGTCGCGGCCCTTGCTCTCTTTGACGAAGCGCTGCAACAACACGCTCATCTTCGCGGGCCCGGAGAGAGTCTCGATGATGGCTTCCGCGACATTGGTCGTGTCGGCAAGGATTACGCCGACGCCCTGGGTGCCTTCCAGAAGCTTGATGACAACCGGTGTCCCGCCCATCCGTTCGATACCGGGGAGGATTTCGGACGTGTGACGGACGAAGAGCGTGGTAGGCATACCCACTCGATGGCGGCTCAGCGCCTGCAACGCGCGGAGTTTGTCTCGAGAGACTGAGATCGCGTGCGATGGATTGACACAAAAGACACCCATCTGCTCGAACTGGCGAACGACCGCCGTCCCGAACGACGTGATGGACGCGCCGATGCGGGGAATGACGGCGTCGTACTGCGTGAGCTTTTTGTTCTTGAAGTAGAGGCGAGGCGATCCGCTTTCCACTTCGATCGAGAAGGACAGGGTGTTCAGCACCTTGGCATCGTGCCCGCGCGCGGTTGCTGCCTCCCGCAGTCGCCGAGTGCTGTAAAGCCGCGGGCCACGCGAAAGGATCGCGATCTTTAGGGACTGGGCACTGCGAGGATCGTTCATCGCTTCCGCCTCGGCGCGCTCAAGGCGCGGTGGGACCCCGAGGATCGCGAAGCCCCTCTCTCGCGGACCAATCTGTCCGCTCGCTTGTCTATTACAGATACGTTTTCTATCATATTACGCTTCAGTCATGCTAGATGATTCGAAACATCTCGCCATCTTCCCCAAGCGGCTCCGTGCTGCTCGAGAGTTGAGGGAACTCAGCCAGATGGACCTCGCCGAGCGGGCGAGGTTGCAGCAGACGGCCGTGTCACTCTACGAGAGCGGGGCCCGCCGGCCGTCCTTGAGGAACCTGCGCAGGCTCTCTGAGGCGCTTGAGGTTACGACGGACTACTTGGTGGGACGATCCGCGAGCCCGGGGGCGCTCCCGTCACCCGATGAGCGGCTCTTTAGGGACTTCGAGCGACTCACGACCGCGGATCGCGAGCTCGCCCGCGAGCTCGTCGCTCAGCTAGCGCGTCGGTCTGGTCCCGGAGGAGTTTGACGCTTGGAAGTTGTACGCACCGGCGAGGCGATTCATATCATCGAGCGCCGACTGTTCTCCGAAGCCGTGCGGCGCCATTTTGTGGGAGAGGTGCTCGCTACGTCCGACCGGCCACTTCGCGTGCGCGGGTACCTGTTCGTTTACGACACGAGCGCCAGCACGTTCTCGAGAAAACCGGAACTCCGTACCCGAATCGTCTCCTTGGACAACCGTGTAGTCGTCAACGTTCTACCGAGCAGCGTCGACGTGAACTCCGTCCGCTACGCGCGGGATTCGGACGGAAACCTCACCCTCACCGACAACTTCGAGCTCGACCTCGATATCAGCGAGTTCAGCACAAGGGAGTAGCGGCCTCTCCGACGTCCGGGGCGCCAATACCAGGAACTCGGCGCGCTACTCGATCACATGGACAGGGGTTGGGCCTGAGGCACGACGTTGCGGCGACACGTGCCCGATAGGCCCCCCGTTGCGCCCCGTCGCATGGTGGCTCGGACGCGCCATGTCTTCGGGTAGCGCTGGGCCAGACGCCTCGCGCTCCAGATCTTCGATCCAGGCCTCGTCCTCAAACCAGAACTCGCGAATCTTCTCGAGGCCGCCGTTGAGGTGAAGCGCCTCGAGGTAGTTCTCGAGGAGGTTCGCGAGCAATGTGTCCTCGGGTGGTATTGCGATGCCCATTGGCTCGACCGTGAGTGTCTCTTCCAGGTGCTCGAGATCTGCGTCGGGGTGTTGGAGGCGGGCCAGGGCGCAGGTCTGATAATCGGCAATGACCGCGTCGACCCGATCGGACAGCAGCATCGCGATCGCTTCGCGAAGGCGCTCGGGTCGCTCCAGCTTCGCTCTGGGTGCGACGTTCTCCACGAACTCTTCGCTCGTGGAACCCGCGAGCGCCGCAAGCCGGACCTCGGGTCGATTGAGGTCGGCGATTCCGCGCAGCCGCCCGATCGCGGCGTGTTTCGCAAGAATCGATTTGCCCGAGACAAAATAGGGCCCGATAAACGCCGCTCGCTGGTTGCGACGCGCATTGATCGTCATCCCCGACATCACTACATCCACTTCGCCGGCCGCCAGTGCGTCCAGAAGGCGAAAGAACGGACGCTCCACGATCTCGGCTCGGACGCGTAGGTTCTTCGCCAGAACGTTTACCACCGCGACCTCGAAGCCCAGCCACTCGCCTTCCTCCGTGAGAAAATTCAAAGGCGGCTGGTCGCCGCTCATCCCGACACGCAACACACCCGAGGAAGCCACGCGCGGCAACCCACGCGTCTCGGGAGGATCGCTCTCTATCGAGGTGCGCGATGCCTGACAGCCTGCAAAAACCACGACGATCGCGAGCCCGAGGCCAACTACCAACGGATTCACGCACGTCGCGCTGTCGACCGTGGAACCACGGGTACGCGAGGAAGAGGAACCGAGAATCTGATCCAAGTCAACGCCCCGTTGCGATCGCGGACAGTGGAAAGGAGTAGCGCTGATCGATTGGTGGGTCCACGTCGGCCTAAGATCCCGACCTTGCGATGACGTCACTCAACAAGTGAGGAATCAATAGGTCCAGAGCCGATCTCTCAAGAAATCGATCGGCCGCGAATCGCACTCAAATCGGAATTCTCGCCGGCGAGGTCATCGCCGATCGGCGAGTATGGAACGACAAACCGATCGCGCTGACCACGGGCGCTGCGTCCGTGCAGGTCCGTGCCGATCGGAAACGAACGCTCGCTTCGTTCCTCCATTCCGCGATCCGCGCTCACCTGGCGAGACTGAGGGGACATCGAGGCTCGAGCGGAGTTATGTCGCCGATCACAGTGACGCCGGTCGCCAGCGGAGCCGGCTCTCGTAGGTTGAGCAGCTGAGATGGTTCAACTGCGCGGCGACCCCTTTTGCGAAGCGCTTCGACGCGGCTCGTTCTCCCTACGGCAGGCGTTCTCGTTGCGCGGTCGCGGCGGCCTCGCCAGATTCGACATTGCTTCTGCTCCGAGAGAAACGCTTCCAAGCCTCGATCTCAAGTAGTCGTCCGACGCTCCGCCAGGTCGGTGAGGCGAACAGCTGGTTTTGCTCGCTGGGCTGCCACGGTTGGGGCGGCTTCATGTAGAACGCAATCGTGCGTAGCCACCCGGAGGGCGCTCGGCGGCCTCGTTCGAGCGTGCGCCCACTCCACGCCCACATCTCCGGAAAGAAAATTGAACCGAATCGATTACTTAGAGGATTGACCGCCGGGTTCGATTCCCGCCGCCTCCACCATTTTTTCCCTTTCGATTCAGGCGCTTGTGATCGGCCGTTTCGGTCAACAGGGTCGCCACAGGTAGACGCGCCAACGCGCTCCGCTGCCTCATGTCGATCCGAACGGTCGAGCGTATCCACCTGCGGCGGCGTGCGTCTCCCCCTCAGAAGGAGACGTCCCACTGCAGGCGAACGCGGTGACCATCCGTGTCGTCGTTCGCGAACCCGTCGTCGAGCGTCAGGTACGAGTAGTCCAGCGTCACCTTGTTGTTGTGGCCGGCGATGAACCAGTTCGCGGCGACCGAGTGCTCCTGGCGCTTGTTGTCGAAGCTGCGGTCGGTCCCGTTCGGCTCCTCGAGCCAGGCATACCGATACGCGAGCTCGAGCGGCTCGGGGAACCAGTCGAAGATCTCGTTGAAGAAGTAGCCAGACTGGGCGTAGACCCCGTAGAGATTGTTCGTCGAGTCGGCCGGGCCACGATCCTCGACGCGCTTCCAGTGGAACTCCTGCTGGGCCGAGAAGCCCCGCCACTTGAAGGCGAAGCCCTGTTGCGCCTGGTCGATCCGAAACTGGCCGTCGCTCGCGGCCGCTGGGCTCGTGAAGCCGTCCAGGTTGCCGCATCCGCTCGACGACCAGCGCGTGCAGCGACCTTTCGTGGTCGAGGCCGCCACGCTCAGGCTGCCGGTGGGCTTCTCCGTGCGCTCGACGTCGGTCTGTCGCAGCGCGAGGTCGCGGCCGAGGAAGTTCCACTGGAGGCGCCCGACGTACATCATGTTGTCGTCGTCGTTGGTCACGCCGCGCCCCTGTCCGTTGAACACCCCCGCGTAGTAGCGGAGGTCCGCGGGCGTCCCCTCGAACAGGTGTCCGCGTAGCTGAACGCCCATCTGCCGGTCGATCGTGAAGATGCGGTTGATGATCGAGCGCTCGACGAACTGCTGGCGACCCGAGGAGTCGACGCGCTCGCGGTTGTAGTCGATCTTCCACTGTCCCACGCGCAGCCCGATCGCCTCGTACTTCGCGATATCCGCACGCCAGTCGATCACGCGGGTGCTCGCCGTGGCAGAGCTGTCGTCTGCGTCCCGCAGCGGCATGAGATCCACCTCGAAGTAGTACTTGAGCCAGGGGCGGTAGCCGTGACCGCCGATCTTCATTCGGAGCCGTCGCGCTTGGAAGCTCGTGCCGTCCTCGTCGCGGAAGGAGGTCAGTGAGCGGGGATCACCCTGATACGGACGGGTCACACGGAGCTGGGCCCGCCACTGCAGGTTCGTCTGCCAGTTGCCATCGCGCGTCTCGAGACGAAACCCCTTGCTCCCGTAGCTGGCCTTGACCGGGAACTCCTTGTTTAGTTTCTCGTCGACGGCCTGGGCGATCTCTTCGCGGATGACCGGATCGGCCGCATCCACCCGCGAATCCGCCACTTCCGTTTCGGGCGCAGGATCGGGCTCGCGGTACCTGAGGTGGTCGTACTGCTCCTGGGTAATGGACCCGTTGCTGAGCAGGATGTCGAGCAGCTCCTCGTCGGTGGCGCGCGCGCCCCCGGACGAGGCAAGGAACAAAATGAACGCGGCGACGACGCCGCGTCTCCATGCGAGGCAAACGTTCACGAAAGGCTCCTTCTCCGCATGAGCCGGCGGAAATCGGCTTGGATTCTCGAGGGCGGGACGGTCGAAGCGAACTGTGACGTTCACGTGAACATCAGGTGGCAATCCGGCGAAAGGTGAACATCGGGTGGCAATCCGGAGACATTCTGCCGAAGTCGTCTCGGCTGGAACGCCGTTTGCGTCCTGAGAGTCGCCTGGCAGCGTGGTGTCTTGAGCGACCACGGCGCCCGCCACAGTGGCTTCTGGATCGCAGATGTCCGCTGCAAGGACATCCGTCTGATGGCTCGGTTGCACGGTCGGGCGGCGACCGTGGCGGGCTCTCACTGTGGCGTGGGCAGGGGTTGCGCTACCTCGCCAGCTTGTGGCTCTGATCTATCGATCACAGCGGGCAGACTCTCGGTACTTGGCGAGGGTGGGCGAGAAGACGGACACATCCCGCGACGCAACGGCGACTCACGAACTCTAAGCAGAGAACGTTCGACCTTCCGCGCGGTGAGGCACCTGCGGACGCAGGTTCGATTCCCGCCGCCACCACAATTTCCTTCCTATTGTCAGCAAGTTACGAGAGCGGGGTTTCGTCGGAAACTCATTGGAGACTCCAAGCCGCGCGAGCGCGCTTCCCACCGCGGTGGGCCGGACCTTCGAGTAGGGCAGCACACTGCGCACGTCGGTGTGGCCGAAGAGCGCTGCGATCACCCGGTCATCGACCCCCTCATCCTTGAGCGCGGTGCCGAGGGGGTGTTTGGTCCCCTCGTAGACACCGACCCGCTCGACTCCCGCGGCGTCGCAGGCCGCGTACCAAGTCCGGCGGAGAGCGGTCTCACTCCACCAGCCACCGGCGTTGTAGGCGTCCGGGTTCACGAACGGCGGTCCGTCTGGATCTGAGAGGCGTCGCTCGGCGGGCACGTAGCCACTGGAAGCGTGAAAGCCGGCGAAGACGTTCTTGTGTCTTGCCGCCCAGCCCCTGTTCCGCAAGCCAGTAGCTCCAAGCCTCGAGATTGACTGTGGTGATGTCGAAGATCGTGCGGTCCCACCACCACCGGAAGTAATCGTATCGGGCTTGCTTGCAGGAGCCTACCCAGCGGGTGTAGTCACGCAGCGTGCGCGGGGCGCGGTCATGCGCCGCAACCTTCTTTGCGAAGAGCTCGAGAGGTTCTCAGAATCTCGACAACGGCGTTGGTCAGCGCGTCCACTCCCAGAAAGTGATCCTCACCCACGGAGCAATGTACAGAGTGATCACCCACGGCGCGGCGACAACGGCCGCCCAGATCGCGACTGGCACACCGAAGCGAAAGGCCCAATGGCGCGACCGCATGAAGGACAGCCAAGCGCCCACGCTCGCGTAGAACGCGGCGTTGCTGCTTATGATGAGCGTCCTCAGCAAGTACGGGTGCTCGCGAATCCACTCGACAGGCGCCCACCAGAGCACCCGCAAGCCCAGCGGGACAAGGACCAAGTACGCGAAGTCGATGGGAGTGAGTACGGCCTCCCTGGCAACGTGAGGGTAAAAAGAGATCCAGGCCAGGTAGAAGATCGTGCCGATGGCGGCAAACACCAGCGCGTAGCGGATCGTCTGCACCAACACAGCATGCCGCAAGGAGGTGCCCCCATCCTCCCTGGCGACGAGCCACACCCCTTGGCGCGAGAGTTGGGTTCGCCACCGAGCTCTCCAGCGCCCGGACTCGTCCCGTAAACAAGTGGTTTTGGGCCAAGTCCGGATCGACCTAAGTGCCGGTGGCTGACGTGCTCTAAGGTCACGACAGCCCTCCTACGGAGTGCAGCGCGGAGGGTTAGCGGGACGACATCCACGCGGAAGGAGCGGCAGTTCTTGGGACTGCTTGACCACTACATCCCAGACCCGGCGCTGTCCTGTCCCGTGTGCGGCCGGGAGCTGCACGATTGGACTGGAACGGACGGACCCTGCGGCCTGATGGTGTGGAAGCAAGGAGTAGCCAGCCCCATCGACCAGCCGATCGACGACGACGCCAGATTCGGCGAATCCGAGTTTTCCAGTTTTCGTCTTCCGGACAACTTCGTGATCCGGGCCGCGTGCTGCGATCCTCGCTTCTTGGCTGAGGCCCCGATCTGGGTCGGAGCGGCTGCGGAAGAAGGGCGAGATTTCCTCCGGCTTGAGCACAGTTCACTCTCGGTGTGAAGCCAATTGATGTCGATGGAGAACTGGAGAAGGAACGTCCATCGCGGAGGAGCTGGAAAAGCGAGAGATCTTCATCGCCCGCCTGGACGAGTGGAACGACCCGATGGACGGTCTGCACCGCGCCCGCGGCTCCAGGGCTGCCCGGCGGAAACCAGTCCGGCGCCGACCTTCGCTATCCGAGCGCCCAGTCGAAGGCGCGCTCGACCGTGCGGCGCGCCTCGTCGGTGATGCACGTGCCGTGCGCGATCGCGACGCGGTCGAAGTCCCAGCGGAGGACCGCCTCTGCGCTCGCGCGGGCCGCGGTGCGGTCGCGGAAGGTGCTCCGCAGGTCCCGGGCCGTTCCGCCCGAAGGACCGAGCACGCCCACGGCGCCCTTGACGAGACGCCAGAACCGCGATTCCCCGGCCGGGTCGTGGCGCTGGATGAGATCGGTGAGGATCAAGGTCCGGGAGCGCACGTGGAAGAACACGACCTCGTCGAGGAAGCTGCTTCCGCCGAAGCACAACGACTCGATCCGACCGCTCCACGCCGGCGGCGCCTCCGCTCCGAGGACGTGATCGGCCGGGGCTCCCGGGTGCCGCTCCCGGAAGCGGGGAGAGACCCAGACCTCGGCGGACGGGTACCGCTCCTTCCACAGCCCGACGCCGAGGCTGTGGATCTTGTTCGGCGCGACAACGAACCGGACGGCGCCCAGTGCGTCGACGGCCTCCTGGATCTCCGGGCTCGGCTCGAAGGGCGAGTGGACCCAGAGGCTCCCGGGCTCGAGCTCGACGAGGGTCATCCGCGTCGCGAACGGAATCGTCATCATCCGAACGCGGGGTCCGTCGCAGATCCAGATCCCCTCGCCGAAGGATTGGAGCGCGCTCATGGGACACCCCCGAGTCCGTCGTTCGCACGTCGGGGCCGCGAGCTCCGATGCGTCTCAGGAGCCGTCGACGGCCAGCGGTCTTCGGGCTTGGGGGAGGCTACCGCCGGAGGGAGCTCGCGGCTCCTTCCAGCTCTCCCTCGCTGCGGCCGCGGTGCGAACAGGAAGAAGAAGCCCGGTGTTCGGCTCCAGGTCCGAGAACTCCACGCTCCGTCGATCAGGGAACCGAAGGGTTCAGGCCCCGCCGCGGGCTCGGGCTTCGTCCACGGCTCCGTGGCGGCATGGAAACTAGCTCGCCCGAGACGAGGCGTCGAAAACGTGGACTGAATTCAACTTCGACCTGGCTGGGCGTGTCGCGCACGATCGGAGCCTCGCCGAAACGTGGACGCGCGGCGAAGACCACTACAGCGAGCTCGTCGTCGGTCAACAACGCATGGTTCTCTAGCGATAGCCTCGCTTTCGCCGCCTCCACCGTTCTCACAACAAAACAAGTTGTGCCCCGTCGAGAACCCGCAGCCACCCGTTCGAAATCTCGCAGGTCCGGCTACTGGCGGTTGCCGCTAGCAGAGGCGGACACCTCTTCAGCCGATGAAGGCTCCCCCGTTCACGTCGAGCACCGCGCCGGTGACATAGCTCGCGTCGTCGGATGCCAGGAAGGCGATGGCGGACGCCAGCTCGTCGGGATGGGCGCCGCGACGCAGGGGAATCTCCGAGAGGCGCTGCTCCAGAAAGCCTTCAGGAGCGCGGCTGAGCCCATCCATCACGAACTCGGTCTCGACAAAGCCAGGGGCAACGACGTTGGCGGTGACGCCGTACTTGCCGACCTCGAAGGCGAGTTTGCGCGTGAAGCCGATTACTCCCGCCTTTGCGGAGGAGTAGGACAGGCCCGTCCACACGCTCGCCGTGCGACCCGAGGTCGAGGAGATGGTCACGATCCGTCCGTATCGCCGTTCGCGCATCGACGGGAGCACCGCTCGGGTGACGAGAAACGGGTTCGTGAGATTGATCGCGAGAAAGCGCTGCCATTCGGAAAGCGTGATCTCGTCCAACCTCTTGACGGCTTGGCTGAGGCCCGCGACGGCGATGAGAGCATCCACTGCGCCTCGCTCTGCAAGCACTTCGTCCACCGCGTCTTTCACGGGCTCTTCTTCGGTGAGATCGAGGCTGTGATATGCGAATCGGTTCGAAGATCCGCCCGCCAGTTCGGCGAGGGTCTTCGCGGGTTGACTGTCTCGGGCTTCCTTGTCGAAGACGGCAACATGCGCGCCTTCCTTCAGGAGCCGCAGAACCGTGGCCCTTCCGATGCCATTGGCACCGCCTGTGACGATCGCTGTCCTTCCTTCGAATCGCGGTTCCATACGGACGCTCCTTCAACCACTCGGCAGCAGCCTCGCGTAACTCTGCCGTCCCGGGCAACTCGTCGCACGCAGTACCTCGGACTCGCCTGCTGTCCCTGTCGCAACGCACAGATAGTTCCTCAGAGCCGGTGTTCCGAGGTCGCTACGCCGAGCGGGGGATCGCTCCCCTCGCCGCACGCCAGCCGCACCGCCCACTCTGGACGGGTCCAAGTGCTCGAATTTGCGTTGCTTGGTCCGGGCAGGCTGATTGGGTGCAGGGGCGTTACTCGGCGACCTACCCCAAGCGGTGTCGCGTCCGAGAACCCCTCGCAAGTCGGTGGGTTGCCTGGATAGACCTGGGGCCTAGCTACCGGGGATCGCGTTCCCAAGGAGCCATCGACCGCGTGCGCACGCGGGTGAGACGGATCCGGCCGGGCGAGTGCAGAGCGAAGCGCGGGGATTCCCGCCTGCAGTACCGTGCGGGGTATGACCTGCGGCCGCTTTTTCATTGCGATTGCCGCCTTGGCGTTCCTTGGGCCGTTTGCGGCCGCGGCGGACGAGCCCACCCTCAGCGACCGCTATCCCGGTGACGAGGGTATCGGGGAAGACGCCGCGGTTCTTTTTTTTGACGATTTCGAGGCGGGTTGGGGACGCTGGGACGCGCCGCACCGCGACACCGAGACCCTGTTTCTCGAGATCGATCCGCAGAGAGCGCACAGCGGCAGCGCTTTCCTGCGATCCTCCGTCACCCGGGCCCAGTTGGAGGCGGCCGGGACGATTGGCTCTGCGACCGCGGTCCGCTTCGAGCGGCGTGTCGATCGTCTCTTTGTCCGCTTCTACGCGCGCTTCCCGGAGGTCTCGCCCGCTCCCCACCACTGGGTCCGCGTCGAGGCCGGCGATGATCGCTACGCGGGCAGCGGGTTGGCCAACACGGTTCCGAATGGTGACGAGGGGTTCTGGTTCAACTTGGACGCCGACGACGCGGGCCTCTTCGCGTTCTACGTCTATTGGCACCGGATGCGCTCGGGCCGGTGCAACGATGGAAGCGCGATCCCGGGCTGCGCCGGCGACCAAGGTTCGACCTATTTCTTCGGAAACCGGTTTCGCCCACGCAACCAGCGCCCGTTCCCGCGCGATCAGTGGATTTGCATCGAGCTGCGCGCGGAGGCCAACGATCCGGGGCACTCGAACGGAAGCCTCGCGCTGTGGATCGACGAACGTCTGGTCGGCGACTACGCCCCCCAAACAGTCACCGGGACATGGCTCCGCGGCGCCTTTCACGAGGGCGGTTGCGAGTTTCGGGCCTGCGGACCGCCGCAGCCCTTCGCGGGCTTCGACTTCCGCACCGATCTCCGCGTCGGCTTCAAGCGCATCTTTCTCTCCGCGTACTACCAGGTCGACACCACGCGGCGACGCAGCGAGGAGCTCGCTCGGGGTGGCCTTGATGTGGGCCGCGTGCAAACGGTTCTCTACGACGACGTCGTCGCGGCGACCACGCGAATCGGATGCCGGCGCAGTCCCTAGCGCGGGGTCGGGCCGCTCGATGGATCGGGAAGTCGCGACGCGGAAGAACTCGACGAGGTCGATCGCGCTCGATTCCTCGGCCTTGCCCAGTGCTACCCTTCGATCTTGCGGTCCTTCCGCGAGATCAGCTGCGGATCCCGATTTGTCCCAACGAAGACGAGTGGTCGTGTCTTGGAGTAGCGGAAAAGACAGCGCATGGGCCCTCCATGTGCTCCGAGCCGATCGTTCGATCGAAGTCGTTGGACTACTCGTGGTTGTCGACGACGCCGTGAAGAAGGTTCCACACCATGCGACGCCGGAGGCCCTCGTTCAACTTCAATCGGAGCAGCTTTCTCTACCCGCTCATTTCGTCAGGGTCCCGTCTATGGTCGGTGTGACCGAATACGGACAGCTCATGAGCACGGCGATCCGGGACTTGACAAGAGATAGCGTCACCCACATTGCCTTCGGAGATCTGTTTCTTGAAGAGCTGAGGGCCTCCAGGGAAGAGAAGATGAGGGGCACGGGAATCGAGCTGTTGTTCCCGCTTTGGAAGCGAGACACCTGCTCCTTGGCCCGCGAGATGATCGAAGGCGGCCTCCGCGCCAGGATTTCGTCGGTGTCGTTGAACAAACTAACAGGCGAGTTCCTCGGTAGAGAATTCGACAGGAGCTTCTTGAAGGATCTTCCGCGCGACGTGGATCCCTGCGGCGAGCTCGGGGAGTTTCATTCCTTCGTGTACGACGGACCGATGTTCGAGAATCCGATCCCTATCGAGAGCGGAGCTGTAACCGAGACCCACGGCAACTTGCAGCTCGACATCAGAGCTCGCAGCTGAGGGGCACGCTCCGACACGACGTTCAGGTGCGCAGGTCGAAGCGGTCCGCGTCCATGACCTTCGTCCAGGCGGACACGAAGTCGCGCACGAACTTCTCGGCATTGTCGTCCTGGGCGTAGACCTCGGCATACGAGCGCAGGATCGAGTTCGAGCCGAAGACCAGGTCCACCCGGGTCGCGGTCCACCGGACCTCTCCCGTCTCCCGATCGCGGATCTCGTAGGTGCCGTCCGCCTCGACCGGGTCCCAGCGATAGGCCATATCGGTCAGATTGACGAAGAAGTCGTTCGTCAGCTGACCTTCCCGGTCGGTGAAGACACCGTGACGCGTGCCGCCGTGGTTGGTGCCAAGGACCCGCATCCCACCCAGCAGAACGGTCATCTCTGCGGCGGTGAGACCCAGGAGCTGCGCCCGGTCGAGGAGCATCTCTTCCGGCTGCACCGCGTACTCGGCCTTCTGCCAGTTCCGGAACCCGTCCGCGAGCGGCTCGAGCACGGCAAAGCTCTCCGCGTCCGTCGTGTCGTCGGTGGCATCGCCGCGACCCGGTGCGAACGGCACCTCGACGGCGAAGCCTGCGGCCTCGATCGATCGCCGCAGACCCACGTTGCCGGCCAACACGATCACATCGGCGATCGATGCTCCCGTCTCCGCAGCGATGGGCTCGAGGACGCCGAGCACCCGCGCGAGACGATCGGGCTCGTTGCCCTCCCAGTCCTTCTGCGGTGCGAGGCGGATGCGCGCTCCGTTGGCGCCACCGCGCTTGTCCGAGCCGCGGAAGGTGCGGGCGCTGTCCCAAGCGGTGGCGATCATGTCCGCCGCCGGCAGACCGCTCTCCGCGATCTTCGCCTCCACCCCTGCCACGTCGTAGCCGGTGTCGCCGACCGGGATCGGGTCCTGCCAGAGCAGGTCCTCGGTCGGCACGTCGGGCCCGAGATAGTTCGCCTTGGGTCCCATGTCCCGGTGGGTCAGCTTGAACCACGCTCGGGCGAACGTCTCCGCGAAGTAGCCGGGATCGGCGCGGAAGCGCCGGCAGATCTCGTTGTAGATCGGGTCGACCTTCATCGCCATGTCGGCGTCGGTCATGATCGGGTTGTGGCGGATCGACGGATCCGTGGGATCGACCGGCTTCGCCTCTTCCGGCATGTCGATGGGCTCCCATTGCCACGCTCCGGCAGGCGACTTTGCGAGCTCCCATTCGTAGCCGAAGAGGTTGTCGAAGTAGCCCATGTCCCACTGGAGCGGCTCCTTCGTCCAGGCCCCTTCGATGCCCGAGGTAAATGTCTGCGAAGCCTTGCCGTCGTGGCCCGGGTTGTCCCATCCGAGACCCTGCGCGTGAATCCCCGCGGCTTCCGGCTCCACGCCGATGCGGTCGACGGCGCCACGGCCGTGTGCCTTGCCGACAGTGTGACCGCCGCAGGTGAGCGCGGCTGTCTCTTCGTCGTTCATGGCCATGCGGGCAAAGGTCTCGCGAACGTGCAGTGCGGTCTTGGCCGGGTCGGGGTGGCCGTTCACGCCTTCGGGATTGACGTAGATCAACCCCATGTGGACGGCGCCCAGCGGATTCTCGAGGGTCGAGGGGTTCTCGAGATCGCCGTAGCGGTTCTCGGAAGGGGCGAGCCATTCCCTCTCGGACCCCCAGTAGACGTCCGTCTCGGGGCCCCAGATGTCTTCGCGCCCAAAGCCAAAGCCGAACATCTCGAGCCCCATCGACTCGTACGCCATGTTGCCGGCGAGAACGATCAGATCCGCCCAGGAGAGCGCGTTGCCGTACTTCTTCTTGATCGGCCACAGTAGACGACGCGCCTTGTCGAGACTCGCGTTGTCGGGCCAGGAGTTGAGCGGGGCGAAGCGGATGTTGCCCGAACCGGCGCCGCCGCGACCATCTCCCGTCCGATAGGAGCCGGCCGAGTGCCAGGCGAGTCGGATCATCAGGCCGCCGTAGTGGCCCCAATCCGCAGGCCACCACTCCTGGTTGTTCGTCATCAGCGCGCGCACATCCGTCTTGACGGCCTCGAAGTCGAGCCCCTCGACGGCCTCGCGGTGGTCATAGTCGGGGTCCATCGGGCTCGTGCGGGCCCCGTGCTGGTGCAGGATGTCGAGGTTCAGCGCCTTGGGCCACCACTGGGTAACGGGCGCGCCCGTCGCGGTGTTGCCCCCGTGCATGACCGGGCAGCCACCGGTCGGCTTCGCGTCGTTTCGGTCCATCGGTCGATCTCCCTGTTCGAGCGGTTCGGAGCTCTTCTCCTGTGTCGCGAACAGAGTGATCGACCCTCCGATATGGATCAAATTGATTGTGATTGTCCAATAGATAGATGGAAATTATGTTGGCGCGGGCGCTGCGAATCCGCCGCGCTCTGGCGAGGGAGGCGCGAGGAGGGTGGCGACGGGGAGCGACGCCACGCGTCACCGCAAGTTGATCTCCAACGCCATCGGATCGTCGCCCAGGGAGAACCTCATCTCCTCGAAGCGGGGCGGACCAAAGCGCCCCCGGGCGTCGTTGCTGAAGCCGTAGGGTTCTCTCGGCGCGCCGACGAGATTGCGATCGAGGAGCCCGTTGCCGTTCTCGTCGTGAAACACCGAGACGGCGTAGTTTCCGCGCGGAAGCCCACCCAGTGCGATCGACAGACCGTCGGGGTTGGCGGGCAGGAACACGCCGGCCAGCGGTTCACCGGCCTCGAAGGAGACCTCATCCGCAAAGAGCGCGAGGCGCAGCTCTCCTTCCGCTGAGTTCAATCCGTTCACCCGGACCTCGAGCTCCGCGGCGGAACCAACCGTGGCAACGAGAGTCGCACACAGCCCGATCGCGACATTTCTCATTTTCACAACCCCCGATAAATCGGCGACATCGAACGCCTACACCGGCGACGCAACCCGGTGGTGCCTGACTGCTGGAGAACGCCGACTTTCTCTCGCACCGTGAATGGTACAACGGAGATCTCGGCGCCTAGCGTTGCGAGGTCGCTCGGCTGGGCCGCTTCGCGGAGTCTCGATTCCTCCAACGATGCCACGGGGGAACGCGGGAAGGAGGCAACGCCGTCGTTGATCGGAAGCCGACCCGATCCAGAGGCTCGTAGCTCTCGCCAGCGTGCTCTATCGGCTCCCACATCCGCGCAAGAAGGATCGCGTCGCGAGACGCGCGGCTTCTTCGCTCGTCGTCGCCCCGCTCTCGAGGTACGACCAGGCCGCGTACAAGGTCATCGAAAAGAACCGGGCCAGCCACTCCGAAGGCAGGTCCGGATCGATCTCACCCTCGGACTTGGCGTAGTCGATCAGCGCCCGTGTATCCCGACTGGATTCATCCATCCGCCGCGCGATGAGCGGATCGGCCTCGACTTCGGTCCATAGGCTCGACAGGAATCGATAGCGATCGGCCACCGGCAAGAGGGCCTCGAACGTAGCTGCAATCGCCCGACGACCGGTGGATGCGTAGAGCGGCCGCAGCGCGGCATCGAGCTCATCCATGCAGTGAAGCGTGATCGCCCGAATCAGCGCTTCACGAGATTCGTAGTGACGGTAGAGCGTGGTGCGGCCCACCCCCGATGCCAGGGCGACCTCCGACATCCCCGCGGACGGGTTGTCGAGCAGGGTCTTGATCCCCGCCTTGATGATCGCGGCCTCCGACTGGACGAGGCGCTGGTCTCGCTTCGCTTCCTTCATATCACGCAACCATCCGCGCCGGTCGGTGCCGAGAACGGCCCTCCTCCCCTGGGGGGTCGCATAGCGATCGGCGTATATGAAACACTATTGTACTATAAAATTAGATACGGTACAGATGTGTTCCGAAACACCACTTGGCGGAGGTAGCCCTCATGGTGCTGAACGAAGTGCGACGAATCGCCGCGCAACCCCCGGGTCGGGCGGATGCCTTGCCCTTCGATGCCTATCGAGACCCCGACTATTTCGAGGTCGAGCAGCGAGAGGTCTTCGGCCGCGATTGGGTCTTCGTGTGCATGGACGCCGATCTTCCCCAGCCCGGCGACTATCACGCCCTGAAGATCGCCGATGAGCACGTGGTGGTTCTACGCGGCGCCGACGGCGAACTCCGCGCGTTGTCCAACGTGTGTCGGCACCGCGGCGCCGTCCTGCTCGAGCACAGCGGCAACATCAAGAACAACGTGGTCTGCCCCTACCACGCCTGGACGTACACGGATACGGGCTTGCTCAGGGGCGTCCCGTTCTCGGGCGATGTCGATGTCGACAAACGGGAACACTGTCTCCCCGAGTTCCGACTGGGTACATGGTGCGGGCTGGTCTTCGTCAGCCTGAACGATGAAGCGCCGCCCCTCGAGGAGCGCTTTCGAGGCTTGGAACGCTACTTCTCGCGGTACCAGGTCGAATCGTACGAATACACGACACCGATCGGCATCGAGCACTGGCAGGCCAACTGGAAGCTGGCCATGGAGAACTTCGTCGAGGGGTATCACTTTTTCGCAGTCCATCAGAAGACCGTCGAGACAGCCGCCTCCACCCGAGATTGCTTCTACGTCGAGGGGCGCGCAGACTGGTCGGTCACTGGTGGCATCCAGCTGGACTACACCAACACGCTGATCGGCTGGGTGAAGCCCAAGCCTCGAAGGATCCGTTATCTCTCGATCTGCCTCCCACCCAATCTGGTGGTGAACCTGTACGAAGGCTACATGGGTTGGGTCCGAGTCCTGCCGACCGGGCCAACGACCTGCGAAACCGCCACAGGGTTCTGTGCGGTCCAAGGTGGCATTCCGTTGGCATACAAGCTCTATCAGTGGTTCAGCGACTTCGACAAGAGGACCTTTGCGGAAGACCGTGCGATCTGCGAAAGCGTGCAGCGAGGTGCGACCAGCCGGCGTTCGAAGGGAGGGCGACTGCTCGAGCTCGAACGGGCCGTCGTCGACTTTCATCAGTATCTCGGCAAGCAGCTCTTCGACGAAGACCACAGCACCCACTATCGCACCCATCAAGCCGAGCGCTTCGACGGAACCCGCCGGGCGTCCTGACCCACGGTGCACTCCAGTGGTCTTCTCTCCGATTCCGCTCAACACTCTCCGTCGAACAGGCCCACGAAGTGCTCCCCGAAGGATCGGTGCCTCGATCCCTCCGCGAAGCACGCCGCGCGAAACGCCGGTGCCGCGGTGGAGCGCGGCGCCTCGACCCGCCGGGTAGGGCTACGGGCGACCTCCATGGGATCGGAGCCGTGGCTCGTGTTCGGAGTTTGCGGGGGTCGGACTCTTCCCTCCAAGCGCCTCGATCGCTTGCCGGCAGCAGGTCGGTCTGGCAGTCGCGTACTCGTAGAGCGCGCGTGGTAGCATTCGTTCGATGGATCTCTCACCCCTCGTGAGCACCGCATGGCTCGGCGACCATCTGGATGCTCCCGATCTGCGGGTGTTCGACACGACCGTCCACTTGGATGTCGTGCCGGCCGGCTTCGAGATCCGAAGCGGCCGCACCGAATACGACGCGAAGCACATCCCCGGGGCGGGCTTTCTCGACATCGTGGCAGACCTCTCCGATCCGGCCTCCGAGCTCGCCTTCACACGCCTTGCCCCCGACAGGATCGCGCGGGTGCTCTCCCGATCCGGCGTCTCCAACGAGAGCCACGTGGTGCTCTACAGCGCGGGCGAGGTGATGTGGGCGACGCGCGCGTGGTGGCTGTTCCGGTCGGTTGGCCTGGAGACGGTCTCCGTACTCGACGGGGGTCTTGCGAAGTGGGAAGCCGAGGGCCGGCCGGTCTCCCGCGAGCCCTGCGCCTATCGCGAAGCGGTGTTCGACGCCCAGCCGATCGAGACCCTCTGGGCCACGAAGGAGGAGGTGCGACAGGCGACCGAACACGGTGGCGCGTGCACGCTCAACGCCTTGCCACATCCGATGCACACCGGCGCCGCAGGGCTCGGCTACCGCCGGCCGGGCCGAATCGCCGGCAGCGAGAACGTCCCCTTCTCCGACCTCCTGGACCCATCCGACGGCACCTTCCTCGCGCCCGCGGAGCTGCGCGATCACTTCAAGACGGCCGGAGCGCTCGAGAAGGACCGTGTGATCTGCTACTGCGGCGGCGGCATCGCGGCGACGCAGAACGCGGTCGCCCTCCTGCTCGTCGGCCATCCGAGCGTGGCGGTCTACGATGGCGGTCTGGACGAGTGGTCCCGGGATCCCGAGCTCCCGATGGAGGCGGACGAGGCCGGCTCGAGCGGGTAGTCCGTCGAGCTTCCGGGTGCCCTGTCTTGTCATCGCCCGGGGCCGCGGGATCAGCGCCGAGGCCTGGGGCTCTTACAGTCGACACTTCGACACGCTCCGGTATATGCCGGGCGTGGTCACGTGGTGGCATCAGGCGAAGCCCGTGTTCGAACCGCGATTCGCACAGTACTTCGAAGCGAAGCTGTTGGCCGAACGCGACGCTACCCACACGGAGGCCTAGCCACGGACCTCTCTCGACTCGCCAACCTCGGAGAGTTCATCGGTAGCCCCTGTGGGCCTTCGATCTGATGGTCAGTGCCGTGATGACGGCGGCCTCCCCGGGGCGGGCTTGGCGGATCGTCACGACGCCCATCGAGGAGGGACTGCGGAGGACGCTACCATGGCCCCACCCGGAGGCACGGTCATGGAGTTCACCTTCGAGAAAGGGTTGCACGATCTCGGGAACGGGGCCTACGCCTGGCTGGCCCAGGATGCGAGCTGGGGCTGGAGCAACGCCGGGCTGGTCGTCGACGGGGATCAGTCGCTGCTGGTCGACACGCTCTTCGACCTGCGCACGACGCGAGAGATGCTGGACGCGATGCGCGGCGCGGAACCCGTGGCGGCGGCGAACATCGGGACGCTGGTCAACACGCACGCCAACGGCGACCACTGCCACGGCAACCAGCTCGTCGAGGGTGCGGAGATCATCGCCTCGACCGCCTCCGCCCAGGAGATGACCGAGCTGCCCCCCGAGGCCCTGGCGGCCATGATGACGCAACTCGCGGACGACCCGAGCCCGACGGCCCGTTTCATCTGCGACATCTTCGAGCCCTTCGAGTTTCGGGGCATCCGCCACACCCCACCGACGCGGACCTTCGACCGCGAATTGACCGTGCGCGTGGGCGGCAAGGAGGTGCGGCTGATCCAGGTCGGTCCGGCGCACACGAAGGGGGACGTGCTCGTGCACGTCCCCGCCGACGGCACGGTCTACACCGGCGACATCCTCTTCATCGGCGGCACGCCGATCATGTGGGAGGGTCCGGTCCAGCGCTGGATCGACGCCTGCACGTTGATCGAAGAGATGGACGTCGAGACGGTCGTTCCCGGGCACGGGCCGATCACCGACCGGCGCGGCGCGGCGCTCGTGCGCGGGTACCTCGAGTACGTGCGCGATGAGGCGCGCGCCCGCTTCGATGCGGGGCTCGACGCTGCGGATGCCGCCCGGGACATCGCGCTTGCCGACTGGGAGTCGTGGGGCGACAGCGAGCGGATCGTTGTCAACGTCGACCGGCTCTACGCGGAGTTCTCGGGGAAGCCGCCGACCGCGGACGTGCTCGCGCTCTTCGGTCTCATGGCCGAGCTCCGGAAACGATAGACGTGGAGAGCGTATGCGCGGGGTCTATCCCTCTCGCGTCCAGGTGAAGTCGCGGTAGGCAAAGATGGCCTTCTCCTCGTCGTCGATCTGAAAGAGGTGGAGCCAGCCGTTCGTCACGAGGGAGAGAACCTGGTCGTGCTTGCCGAGGACCTGGTCGATGGCGGCCCGCGGCGCTTCGATGAAGACGCTGAGCCGGAGCGGATCGTGCACCCACGTCTCGCCGTCGTGCAACGATTGCAGCGGTAGCCCGATACGCAGATCGCCTCCGTTGCCTTCGAACACACCGAGATGACCGCCGACGACGTTGTGGAGCACCTTGTTTCCACTTCCGTAGTGTCGATTGTCGACCGTCGAAGCGTAGTACTGAAAGTTGATCCAGTGGGTGACCACCATGGGTGCGGTCATGAGCAGCTCGAGGATGCTCAGGTCCTCGTCGTCGCGGTAGCGGTAGTCGTGCAGGAAGGAACGGCCGCCGAGGTCGAGATGCCGGGTGTGCTCGCGGGGGGCGATGATGAAGGCGGCGTTGTTGGTGAGACCCCATTCCGGTCGTACCTGCGCCCAGTCACGGGTGCGCTCTCGGATCGCCGCGCCCAACCCCTCGGCACTGGGCTCCGCGATCCCGAGCAGCGGTGCGCGCTCGCTCCTCGCCCGTTTGCTGGCGTTCGCCAGCCAGGTCTTGAGCTCACCCAGGGCGCCGAGGTGCGACGTCGGGATCTCCTCCTCGTCGAAGATCGCGACTTCGTCGGTGGTCGTGTTGTGGAGACCCGCGACGAAGTGTGTCGACTCGGGAACCTCGATGCCGCGCTCGACGAGTCTGCGTCGAACCTCGACGTCGTTGAGCAGGGCCGCTGCGGCGCGGGCATTCACTTCCCCCGTCTGGCCACAACACGCGCCACAGTCGAGGCCCGCGGCGTGGGGGTTGTTCCGGGTCTCGCTGCCATGCCCGGCGAGCAAAACCAGCGGCGCGAATTCACGGGTGACGCTCATCGCCCGCAGGATGCCCGCGGCCAGGTCACAGCGCGCGTCGGCGTCGATCGGCGCGCCGTCGACCGTTTCGGTCAGACGCGGTTTGCGACGCCCGGCCGTATCCGCCGAGAATCCGGCGAGGTCGATCCGGGTCGGGGCGACGCGGCTGAAGCCGTCCGCGAGGAGTTTCGCGGCGTAGTGGAGACCCATGGCTTCGACGAACACGAAGGTCGAGACCGCTCCCGATTTGAGCGCCTTCCACGCCCGGGCCGCCTCGAGCTCGCCAGCACGCCCCTCGGCATCGGCGGCATCGACCCCGGTATCCGTCACCCGAAGCTGGGGTCCGAGGAGTCCCGGCAGCTGGGGCCGCGCCTGGTCGGCGCCGAGCGGCCGATATTCGATCGGCATTCCGAAGAACCCCGCGAAGCCGATCGTCTGGATCCGGTCCGACTGCCGCTCCAGCGCGCGCCGGTAGATCTCCGAACGAACGTCGATGCAGAACGCCGCCTGCACCGCCACGGATTCCGTCGCGACACAATCGAGTCCCTGTGGAATGGCCGCGATCAAGGGCTCTTGCCAGGCGATCTCGACGGCTTCCTGCAGCAGCCAGTCCGCCGAGCGCGCCAGCCACGCATCGAGATCGACCTTCGGCCAGTTGACCACGGCCCGCCGCCAGCCCTGCGCGACGCTCGCGTCGCCACTGCGATGGAGGAGCCACTCCCACGCGATCCGCATCGCCAGGAGATCGACCACGGCATGGTCGTCGCGTCCATCGAGCCCGGCCATCCACCGACGGTAGGCGCACCACGACGCCCAGCCGTTGAGGTCGAGAAGCAACGCGTGGAGGTAGGCGACGGTCTCCTCGTCCGGCACCTCGAGCGCGCCGAGGGCCATCTCGATCATCTCGAGGGGGCGGGTCGGCAACGCGGCGGCGAGCTCGGAGTACGACGTCATCGTCTTGAGCAATCTCGGCCCCTTGTCGCCGGCCGCTTGTCGCCTCCAGCTCGCGTAGAGCCCGCCGTCCCGATCGGGCCCGAGCTGGGACTGTCCCTCGTCGAAGTACGAGGCGCAGAACTGGCTGAGGGAGGAAGTCACCAGCTCCCGCCACGACATCTCGTGCGCCACGTCGCCCGCCGCGTCGGCGACGTCCACGACCAGCAGGCGTCGGGGGGCTTCCGGCTCGTCGCGGTCGAGCATGGCCGACAGCTCCGAGACCGTGATCGGAGAGCCGGCGCGATCGAGTGCTGCCTGCAGGTGTTCGTCACGTACGGTGCCGGCTTCGTACGCCTCCCGATACCAGCTGCGCGGCATCAGCAGGCGAGCTCCGGAGCGCGAGCGAAGGAGCGCGTCGACGTCGGCGACCGAGCGATCCGTCATGCCCCAGAACGGGTTGACCGCGATGAAGCGGTCCAGCGGCCACGTGGGCGCGATGCACGCGGCGGCCGCTTCGACGGCGGATGCGATGGGTTTCGGGGACACGCGATCCCCCTCGTCGATGGCCTCGCGCACCGGCGTGTCGGTCGGGGTGTTTGTTCGCGTACTCATTCTGGGAGCTCCGATGGATCGAAGGGTGTCGAGGCGTTCACGCCCGGGCCGGCGCCCGCGGCGGCCACAACCGGAAGGTGAGCCGGGTGAAGCGCTCGTCGAGGTAGAGCCCGGCGAAGAGCCAGCGGTGTAGCCGGTGCGCGAAGGCGCTCTCCGGCAACGCCTGCAGCGCCGCCTGGACGACGAAGAGAGCCGCGAACCCGGCGGCCACGACCGACCACGCCAGCAGCGTCGGCTGCGCGTCCGGTACGCCGAGGAGCCGTCCCACGACGAGGTGCCAGCCGAAATAGAGCGCCACGACGCCCGCGCCCTGAAGCGCGATGGTCCGGGTTGCCGCACCGCCGACGCTGAGCGCGCGCGCCCACATCGGGACGAGCGATAGCGCGGCGACGAGAGCGAACAGCCGGGTCGTTAGGTCCACCGACCCACCGATTACCGGGACCGCTTCCGCCACGAGCAATCCCACACCGAACAACCCGAGCACGATGGCCGCGACCCAGACGATCTGCGCCAACGTTTCGGGCCGGCGAGTCGGCAGCAGGGATTCGATTCGCCAGGCTTCGACGGTGCTCCCCGAGCTCAGGAACGAATGCGCCTTGTACAACGAATGTGCGACGAGGTGCAGGAGCGCGAGGTCCCAGGCGCCGAGACCGCACTGCACCAGCATCAAGCCCATCTGCGCACAGGTCGACCACGCGAGCGCGACCTTGATACTGACCCGGGTCGTCATGACGAGAGCACCGAGCACCACCGAGACCATTCCGACCACGACCAGGAAGGTCTGCGCGACCGGCGCCGCGGCCATCAGGGCAGCGAGCCGGATCATCAGGAACCCGCCGATGTTCACGACGCCGGCGTGCAACAGAGCGGAAACGGGGGTCGGCGCCTCCATCACCTGGGTGAGCCAGCCGTGCAGCGGGATCTGGGCACACTTCACGCAGGCGCCGAGAGCGAAGAGGAAGGCGGCCAGGTGGACTGCAACCGGCAGGCCCTCCCGACCGGCGACCCACGCCTGGATCGCATCGAGATTCAGGCTGCCGATCGTCGAGTAGGTCAGACCCAGGCCGATGAGCAGACAGAGATCGGCAAAGCGACTCGCCAGGAATTTCTTGTGCGCCGCGACGATCGCAGCGGGCCGGTCGTAGAATGTCAGGAGCTGGTGCAGCGCGAGGCTCGTCGACGTCCAGGCGAACGCCAGCAGCAGGAGGTTGTTGGCGACCACGAGCGTCGAGACCGCCGCCAGGGTCGCCATCAGCCAACCGGCGTAGCGCTGCGCGCCGGGGTCTCCCGCGAGGTACGAGACCGAGTAGCGGACGACGGCGACCCCCATCCCCGCCACCAGGAGCAGCATCACGCAGGTGACGAAGTCGAGACGGATCAGCGTCGCACCCGGGGCCGCTTCCGGCGAGACCAGCGTGCCGAGCGCGACCAGCACCGAGAGCCCCGCCGCCACCCACGACGCGATCGAGGCCGCACGGAACGGCGCAGTGAGCGGGCCGAGCAACGCGGCCGAGATCATCACCATGGGAATCGCGAGCGCGAGAGAGCGCGTCAACGTCTGCCAGTCGAGGGACGGTTCCATGGCGCGGCACCCTAGCTACCCTATTCGTTCTTCGAAAACATATAATCATTGACAAGATGTTCTATTTATTAGAATCTGGCCGCCATGGATCGGATCAACCACCACCATCTCTTCTATTTCTGGGCGGTGGGCCATGAAGGGAACCTCACCACGGTCGCGCGGCGGCTCCACGTGTCGCAGTCGGCGGTCTCCGCGCAGATCCGGCAGCTCGAGGGCGACCTCGGGACGGAGCTCTTCTCTCGCGAGGGGCGGAGATTGGTGCTGACGGAGGCCGGACGGATCGCGCTCGGCTACGCCGACGAGATCTTCGCCCTCAGCACCGAGCTGCTCTCGACGATGCGGCAGGGTGCGTTGCGTGAGCAACGGCTTCGCGTCGGCACCGTTGCGACACTCTCTCGAAACTTCCAGGAGTCGTTTCTCAAGCCCCTCCTCGATCAACCCGATGTCCGCCTCCGTTTGATCTCCGGGAGCCTGGAGGAGCTGCTCGGGAGTCTGGCGAACCACTCGCTCGACCTGGTGCTTTCGAATCGTCGCCCGCCGGTCGTCTCCGGTCAGGCCTGGCGATGCCGCCGCGTCGCACGCCAACCAGTCAGCCTCATCGGGCATCCGCGACGCAGGGAGTTCCGTTTCCCCGACCACCTTCGCGACGTTCCGCTGATCGCGCCCGGGCCGAACAGCGACGTCCGCAGCGAGTTCGACGCACTCTGCGAGCGGCTCGGTGTGACGCTCCGAATTCAGGCCGAGGTCGACGACATGGCGACCATGCGGCTGTTGGCGCGGGACACGGAGGCGGTGGCGTTGCTTCCCTCGATCGTGGTGCGCGACGAGCTCCTCGACGGGACGCTGCACGAGTACTGTGTGGTGCCGGGCTTGTTCGAGACCTTCTACTCGATCTCCGTCGAGCGCCAGTACCAGAACCCCTTGCTCCAGGCCCTCGTCGTCCGCGACGAGGACGAGATGCTGGCGATGAACGCCGAGGACGTTGTCTAGACGAATGTGTGGCGGGGCCGGCCGATCCCCGACGACGTGCTCTCCTCCCTCCGCGCGAGAGCGGGGGCGTGGTTGCTGGAGTACTTCCACGCGGCCCGGGAGGCCGCCAGATAGGAAGCAAAGACGTGGCGATCGCTACAATTTCGCCGAAAATGGCCCGCTCCTAGTCCCGAGACACCCGATCCCTCAGGAGAGACTCCCGTGAGACACGTCGTATTCTTCTTTCTCGTCGTCTTGCTCGCCCCGAGTTGTCCAGCACCGACGGGCGCAGCGGAGATCGTCCACGACGCCGAGTACTACATCCTCGAAGCGCAGAACGGCGAACGCTGGACCGCCGAGGATCGCGAGCTGGACGCCAGGCTCGCCGAGCTGAGAGAGAAGACCGGCAGCCCCCCGAACATCGTCTACATCCTCTGGGACGACATGACCTTCGGGGCCGTCGGGTTTCCGGCCCTCCAGAACAACTTCGGGTTCACGACCCCCGGCATCAACCAGCTGGCCGAGGAGGGCATCAACTTCACGCGGATGTATACCGAGCCTTCCTGCACCCCCACACGGGTTGCCTTTCTGACGGGTCGACACCCGGTCCGGCACGGCATGGGCGTGGTCGGGATGCCGCACGAGATGGCGGGCCTGCGTGGGGACGAAGTGACGATCGCCGAGGTGCTCTCCGAGGCGGGCTACGCCACGGCGCACTTCGGAAAGGGACATCTCGGGGACATCGAGGAGAGCTACCCGCACAACCAGGGCTTCGACGAGGCTCTCTTCACCCCCATGAACCAGATCGTCTCGCTCTGGAACCCGATGGGGGATGCCGTCGGTGCCGCGCGCGGCTTCTCCCCGGAGAACTATCCGCCGGACCGCTACCGCCTCGACGATCCCGGCCTGATCCCGACCGGTCTCGTGATGGCGATCGAGGGTCGGAAGGGCGAGCCGGGCATGGAATGGGGCACACCGACCCTCGACTCGTACAACAAAATGGACCCCGAGAGCGAGAAGCGGACGCTGGACTTCATCCGCCGCAACGCCGAGGCGGGAAAGCCCTTCTTCGTCGAATACTGGCCGAACCTCCTGGCCCTGATACAGGCCTACCCCAAGAAGAAGACCCAGGCCGGGAGCATGGTCTCCGAGGAAATGCAGGTCCTGGATGCATTCATCGCCACGCTCATGAAGGAGCTACGCGAGCTCGGCATCGCGGAGAACACGCTCGTGGTCGCGATGGCCGACAACGGGCCGATGGTCCACAGCCCGCCGCCGCAGTTCGGAATGCTCAGTCTCATGTACCGAGGGGGCAAGGGCGACTACCTGGAAGGCGGGGTCCGCACCCCGGCGTTCGCGTGGTGGCCCGGTACGATCGAGCCCGGGCAGGCGGTCGGCGACATCATCCACGTGACCGATCTCTACACGACCTTCGCCCGCTTGGGAGGGGCGACGCAGCACATCCCCACGGACCGTGTGATCGACGGGATCGACCAGACGGCGCTGCTCCTCAACGGAGACAGCCACAGCAGACGCGACTACGTCTTCATCTACGCCGGACACACACTTGGCGCGACGGTCAAGGGCCGCTACAAGCGGCATTGGATCGCCGGTGGCGAGGTCGCCGCTTCGGGCATGCCCGAGGCCTACTACGACCTCTACACGGATACGCGTGAGGAGAACCCCATGCTGGTTCCGCTGATTCACACCCAGGGTCAGTTCAACCGGATGCGTATCCGGCACGAGCTCATGAAACGCAAGTACCCCGACAAGGACAAGGCCTACGGGGTCCCGTACACCGGCCTGTCGAATGCGAGGCCGGAGACCAAGGCGATCGCCGATCAGGTGCGGCGCAACCTCGAGAACATGCCCTTCGACTTCAGGGAGTACCTCGAGCTCGAGATCCCGGGGTCCAAGGCAGACCCCGATTTCGGGAGGTAGTGTGCGCGTCGTCGTGATGCGATCGCGGGGGCGCGGCCGGCGTGGCCAGCCCTGACTCGAACCCTGGAGGATACGGGATGGCCAACGAAGACAAGCGGGAAGAGAGCGAAACACACGCCGACGGGTCGTCCCCCACGGCGGAAACGTCTCGACGGGACCTCCTGAAGGGCAT